>CAYGMA010000085.1:0-5377 GCA_964351045.1 uncultured Holosporaceae bacterium
ATTTCATCATCGGGAAGCTGCTTTATTGTTTACGTCAGGTTATACAGCTAATGAAGCAACGTTATCTACGTTATTAAAATACTTGCCTCAGAGTGTTGTGTTTTCAGATGAATGTAACCATGCATCTATCATTCATGGCATTTGTTATAGTGGCGCAAAAAAAGAAATTTTTAAGCATAATGATGTAAAAGACTTAGAGAAAAAGCTTAGCCAGTATCCAAAAGAACAGCCTAAAATTATTGTTTTTGAATCCCTTTATTCCATGGATGGAGATTTCTCTCCAGTTTCTGCTATTTGCGATTTAGCTGAAAAATACAATGCCTTGACTTACGTGGATGAAGTTCATGCTATTGGTGTTTATGGAGAAACAGGCATGGGATATATTGAAAAAACAGGAGAATCAAACCGCATTGATATTATTCAATCTAATTTTGGGAAGGCTGTAGGGGTTATTGGAGGATACATTACAGCTTCACACACGTTGATTGATTTCATTCGCTCCTATGCCCCTCCTTTTATTTTTACGACCGCATTGCCACCAACAGTTGTTTCAGGTGTTCTAAAGAGCTTAGAGCTTATTAAAGAAGGGGATGATTTGAGGCAGGAGTTATGGTCTGTTGTGACTTATACGAAAGAGCAACTTCAAAAAGCTGGGTTTGATTTCTTGGATTCTGGCAGCCACATTATACCTCTTATTGTTGGAGAGGCACACCTTTGCAAAGATATAACAGATCGTTTATTGATGAAACATAAAGTGTATGTTCAGCCAATTAATTTTCCAACGGTTCCAAAAGGAACAGAACGTCTTCGTATAACGCCTAACCCAAGTCATACTAGGAAAATGGTGGATCACTTTGTTGAATCCTGTATAGAAACATGGGATTATTTTTCTTTGCCTCGGTTAAAAAAATCTGCGTAAAAGTTTATGACAAAAACACCCATAGATAAATCAGGCCACCGAAAAGTATCCATTAAATTAAAAACAGCTCGGGGTCGAACCAATTCCTCTCAAAGATGGTTGCAGCGTCAACTGAATGACCCTTATGTTCAACGGGCTAAGGCTGAAGGTTATCGGTCACGAGCAGCGTATAAGCTTTTAGAAATTAACGAGAAATTTGAGCTTATTAAACCAGGTTTAACTATTGTTGATTTGGGTGCGGCACCTGGTGGCTGGACTCAAGTTTTGTCTCGGCTTTATAAACCAGGAAAAGAGGCAGGTATTTATATTGCTTTGGACTTGTTGGAAATGGACCCACTTCCTGATGTAACGTTTATTCAGGGAGATTTTAGTGAAGAAGAAACCTATCAAAAATTAATGTCCAGCACAAAAGATGGTGTAGATTTAGTCTTGAGCGATATGGCGCCTGTAACAATAGGGCATCGAAAAACGGATCATATTCGTATTATGGATTTGGTTGAGCAGGCCGTTTATTTTGCTGTAGATGTTTTAAAACCTGGGGGAGCTTTTGTTGCAAAAACACTTCAAGGAGCTGGTCAAAATGATGTTTTGCTTTTATTAAAAAAACATTTTTCTAAGGTTGTTCATTATAAACCTCCTTCAAGTCGTAAAGAATCTTCAGAAATGTACGTTGTTGCAAAAGGCTTTAGAGAGCAATCTTTATAATACCATCTTTAGAAAGGTGAAAAAGAAAACCAAATAAACAATCCAAGTTGGGTAAGGGGTATTAAATAGCTTTTGTGCTATGGAAAGAAGCGTCATGATGATAACACCTGGATATAAAAATAAAAGAATTGGGCCAAGATAAGAAGCAATTCCTTGAAACTCAAGGGTTGAAATAAAAAACGAAACGGTAATAACTCCTAAACTTACAATAGGTAACGGAACTTTCTCTCTCAATAATGTTTTTTGGTAAAACTCTCCAACAACAGAGGTTAAAACAATGGCGGTTGTTAAACACGCAAGTGTAACTGCTGTTGCAACCATCGGGCCTGCAATTTGTCCTAATGTTTTAAAAGCAATGTATGTAATACCTTGTTCTGTCGGAATATTTTTTAATTCTTCACTATAAGCACCTCCAAGATAAATAAGAAATCCATAAGTGATTCCAAGGAACAAAGCTCCTAAAAGCAAAGCTGAAAAGATAATGGGTTGTCTGTGGGAAGGCTGGATTGACGTTCGAGATAGTTTATTTTTTAGGTATGAAATAACCGTTGCTGAAAGGAAAAAAGCCGCTAAAAGATCCATCATCTGATAGCCTCCATGTACACCAATTACAAAAGGAGATTTTTTTAACCCTAAGGATGGAAGAGTAGGTGCTTCAATAATTCCATAGTAAATGATGAGGAAGAGCGAAAACAGAAGGATAGGTGTTAATACATTCCCTAGAAGAGGAATAATTTTTCCTTTATCAAAAGAAAAAAGGTAAATGACAATGCAATTGATAAGGCTGAATTGCCATAAAGAAACTGACTCAGTAAGCAATTGAAAACTTCCAAAAGACACAGTGATGCATCGAGGGATGACAGCGAGAGGTCCCATAAGTGAGAGTATGATAATGGGAAGGAGAAGCCCTATGCGTTTATCCAATTTTTGGAAAAACGGTTTGTAAGAACCTTTAAAGAGAAAAATTGTTAAAAGTCCTAAAAAAGGGAGAAGAACGCCAGTGAAAAAAAGCCCTAAGAGTCCGTAGATATAAGCATCGCCTGTTTTTTGACCAATGCTTAAAGGAAAAACAAGGTTTCCAGAACCAAAAAACATAGAAAAAATGGCAAATCCAGAAGAAATAACTAAGGAAAAATAGGTTAAAGCACGTTTTAGAGATGTCATAGAGTATGTTTTATTTTACGAGGTATACTTTAATAGACGACTATATAAAAAAAGTAAATGTTAAAAATCTATTTTTCATAGTCTATCATTTAAAATATTTCAGTAAAAAGAAAAGTTTTTACATTCCTGACAACTCACTTTACTATAGCTTTAATTTTACTGGGACATGATGACACAGGTTAATTTTGGATTTCAAAAAGTTGATAAAGAAGAAAAGACTGGTTTAGTTCAAGGTATTTTTTCTTCTGTTTCAGAAAAATACGATTTAATGAATGATGTGATGAGTGGCTTTCAACATCGTTTGTGGAAACGATGGTTTGTAAATGGAATGGCTCTGAAGCCAGATCTTCACCATTTGGATGTTGCATCTGGTACAGGAGATATTGTTAAAAATCTTGTTGAACGGCTTTCTAAGAAAAACCTTTCCTATCAAATTGTTGCATCGGACTTAAATGAAAGCATGTTATCTGTTGGAAAAGATAAGCTTTTTGATCGGGGAATTTTTAAGAATATAAAATGGGTACAAGAAAACGCAGAAGAACTTTCTTTTGAAGGCGCTCTTTTTGACTCTTATTCTATTGCATTTGGTATACGAAACGTTACGCATATTGAAAAGGCTCTTTCAGAGGCTTACAGGTGTTTGAAGCTAGGGGGAGCTTTTTATTGCCTTGAATTTAGTCAACCAAATCACTCTTTAGTTAAAACAGGGTATGATTTGTATGCATTTCACATTATTCCTAAAATCGGCCAGTTAATTGCAAAAAACAAGCAGGCTTATGCGTATTTAGCAGAAAGCATAGAAACATTTTTAACAGCAAAGCAGTTTGAAACGCTTTTAAAAAAAGCAGGGTTTAAATCTGTTTCTTCTGTTTCTTATGCGCAAGGCCTTGTCCGTTCTTACACAGCATGGAAATAAAAAAATGACCTCAAAAATAAAATTAAAACGACTTCCTCATGCACTGGATATTCCATTACCTTTTTATGCAACAGAGGGGAGTTCAGGTGCAGATATAAGTGCGGCCTTAGATGGAAAAACTGTGCAGATGGAACCAGGTGCTCGGGCTTTAATCCCTACAGGGTTTCAAGCAGAAATTCCCCCGGGGTATGAAATTCAAATTCGGTCACGCTCGGGGCTTTCTTTTAAAAACGGGGTGATTGTTTTAAACAGTCCGGCAACGATTGATTCTGATTACCGAGGGGAAATAAAAGTCCTTCTCATGAACTTAGGAGAAGAGCCTTTCCTTATTGAGCATGGAATGCGTATTGCGCAGCTGATTACAGCCCAGGCTTTACAGATTCCTTATGAAGAATGCCTGGATATTTGTGAAGATACAAATCGCTCTCAAGGGGGCTTTGGATCTACTGGGGTTTAGATTCCAGTTTTTCTATGATTTTTTGGAGCCAGTTTGAGGCAACAGCTTCAGTTTCAATGATTTCTGGAATTTCTACTGTTGAGGAAAGTTGGTGCCTGAACCAGGTGCGTTGTCGTTTTGCATATTGGCAAGTTCGGTGGTACATTTTTTCTTTAGCTTTTTCTAAAGACGTTTCTTCAGATAAAAAAACCAGCAGCTCTTTTAGACCAATAATTTTAGAAACTGTGGGCCCTAAATTTTTTTGAAGTTCTTGAACGTTTTTTACTTCTTCTAAAGCGCCTGAACTCAACATATTTTCAAGACGGTGTTTAATTTTTTCTCTTAAATTTCCTGGGCCAGGGTTAATATGGACAATAAAAGAGGATGTGCAAATAGGAGAGGAAGGTGTATTGACTGTAGTAGCTTTTTTTCCAGCTAAATAGAGCTCATAGGCCCGCAAAATACGCTGATGATCATTGGGCTGAATTGAAAAGGTTTTATCGTTTTTTTTCAGAGTTTCATAAAGAGGCGTGATTCCCTTTTTTTG
Source organism: uncultured Holosporaceae bacterium (assembly GCA_964351045.1). GTDB lineage: Bacteria > Pseudomonadota > Alphaproteobacteria > UBA7879 > UBA7879 > UBA7879. The sequence goes on from CAYGMA010000085.1 coordinate 4,688, forward strand.
ATAAAGTTCTCGGGTTTTTTTTCTCAAAACAGGATCAATTGCTTGATTATTTAAGCCTTCTATAAGTGCTTTGATATAAAGCCCTGTTCCTCCTACAAAAACCCGTGGGCAGTTTTGAGGGAGTTTTTTGAGGATTGCTTCTACGTTTTGTAAATAAGACGCAACGTTATAAGGTTCTGTGAGAGGATGAAAATTATATAAATAATGGGGAACAGATAGTTTTTCCTCCTCAGAAGGTTGAGCGGTTAAAACAGGCAGCCCGTGATAAATTTGGCAACTATCTGCATTAATAACGACGCCTTTTAAGGCTTTAGCTAGGGCAAGAGATATCTTAGATTTTCCAGACCCTGTTGGGCCTACAACAAAAATATTTTCTGTGGTTTGTTTCATGATCAAATAGTTTGTAAGAGGGGAGTTATTTTCCCCTCTTTTAGTGTGTTAAAGAAAGCTTTAATCTTCTTTTGATCCTTGTCCATTTTTTACAAGATAATATCCACATACAAACATAAGAGCTCCTCCGATAAGGAACGTATAAGGAGATAACCAGTTAGGGACTAATTTAAACAGATCTGTACTTTGAGATGCTGCGAAAGGAATGGCCAAAACAATACCTGTGATTGCTTCCCCAGCGATTAATCCAGAAGCAAAAAGAAGCCCTTTACTATTACCATTTTCATGTTTTTGAGTCTT
>CAYGMA010000086.1:0-5204 GCA_964351045.1 uncultured Holosporaceae bacterium
TTTTGTGAGGTCGTATAGTTTGATTAAATATTCTGTGCCCCAAATATCGGCAAAGCCTTCGAGGGGCGCAACCATGAGCCCCGCTAAAAGTGAAATGAGCATGACATATTTATTGGTGAGCAGTTGTTTTGTTTCTTGCCAAAGGGAGGTGTGTTCTTTTTCTCTTTTATCTAAAGTAGGCATGGTTTTGTAAATCCAAAAAGACAAGGCAATGCCAAAGAGAATGAGAACGATTAAACAATTTTCCCAGCTGTAAATGCTTATGAAATAATGGAGGGGTTTGCTGCCATAGATGGCCCCAAGCAACCCAAGAGTAACGCTAATGCCGAGCATTTGGCTGAATTTTTCCTGGGGGAAAACCATGCGAACGATTTTAAAGACACCTAAAATAGCACCCGAAGAGCCAATGCCAATAAGGAGACGTCCTAAAACGGGGTAAATCCAGCAAGAGTCAATTAATAGTGGGGCGAGACCTAAAACGCATAGCAAGCAGCAAAGTGGTACAACGATTTTAGGGCCAATACGATCAAGAAGCGCGCCAAGAGGGATGTGTGCCAACCCATACCCGATGTAGTAGATTCCTGAGAACTGGCCGAAGATATTGGCATCCATCTGAAACTTTTCCATGATGTCGGGCATAATGATGCTGGGTAAGACGCGGATGATGTATTGGTATCCGTAAAAGAAAGAAACGCTGGCCCAGGCAATCCATTTCAAAGAAGCGCGGTGTGTCATTTAAATATCCATAATTCTGGGGTTAACATAGGGATTTTTGCCTCAAATCTCAAGAGTCTTGTGGGAAAGGTGCTCTAAAAGGGGCTGAGCGTTTTGTCGTGGCTCTTTAACTGGTGAGTGGTTGACAGTAGAAGGAGATTGAGTTTAGGGTGAAAAGGAATGATAAATGAATTTCAAAACGTGTATGTTAAATAATATGGGGGCGTTATCTATGAAAATATTTGGAAAGAAAAGTGTGTTTGCTCTTATGATGTGTCTTGTTGTGGGAGGGGTTTATGGTGCTGTTGAGGCAGAATTGCAAACAGAGCCGGCTATGAAAAAAAAGTGCCAGAAGCCTGGTGGGAACTGGAGAGAAAATTGCACTGGTGAAGGTGGCCGTTGTGATGAGCCAGAAAATTGTATTCCTACCCCTGAAGGAGGGGAGCAATGTGCATTGTTGAACATTTCGTGCAAGAGGAGCAAGAACTCTACTCGGGGTAATCGCTGTCGATGGCCAATAAATGACCCTCCTCAAGAACTAAGGAGTGTGTACGGGGGAGTTTTATATAAGGACTGGACGCATAAAAAGAGTATGGTGAAAAAAGCAAACCGTGTAATGAGAAGAGCTCTTCCTAAAGGGTGAGGAGAGGGTTATTCTTTTTTTGAGTGATATTGAATGAAGCCTCTAAATGAAAGTAAGGGAAAAAGCGGTAAAAAACTGTTTTCTCCCGCTTTTTTTTGCGATAGGATGAGGTTAGTTAATGGGAGGGCCCTTGTAATGGATCTGTTTTTAAAAAAGATAAAAAAATTTACACCTGCTTTAGCAGTGCTGGCTTTTGTGGTGGGTGTGTCTACGGAGGTCTCATCAGCGACTCCGCCAAAGAAAAAAACATCTACATCGGCTTTTTCAAAGTTTAAATCAAGCGTTTCTTCTGGAACAAAAAAGGCTGCATCCGGAACAAAAACACTTTTTGGGAAGGCAAAAACAGGTACAGCGAATAAATTTTTTGCCTGTGGGACGGATTGTGCCAACGGGAAGCAGTCTGTTCAAGCTCTGGCGTCTTGTGCGTTTACTCATCCACGTGTTCCAAAATGTATGCGAGGAACGGAAAAACGGCTTTCAGAACTTAAAAAGCTAAATTCCGCAGACTATCAAGATGAGTATGCGAACTTGGATAGGTTAATGGAGACTTATTTTGAGTTGACCCCACTGAGCCAAGAAATTTTGCTACAAATGGCCAAAAGTCGGGTTAAGAATGAGACAGATGCAGGATATAAATCTAAGAACCTCTTTCTTTTAAAACGTTTTTATACAAAGGTCTTTAAGCCAACATTCTTCATGCCAGACTCAGAGGCGTATGAGAGTATGATGGCGAAGTTGAAAGAGCATAAGGTGAAATATGCATATGTGGGGTATATTTTCCATGTGGATTCAGGGCGCGTTAAAGGAGAGCGGATGGCGTATGGACTTATTTTGCATTCTCCAGAAGAAAAACCTTCTTCAAAGCCTGACTCTCAACCGCCCTTTAAAACGGGACTGGTTTTCCAAGTACCATTTAAAACAGTGAAGATGCAGACAGAATCCCCTGTAGGAGAGTTCTTTTACTTTAGAAATGTTCAGTCTAAAAGTAGGCTAAATTTTGCGTATAAACTGAAGTCAAAACTAGGAACAAAAACGTATAAGATTCCTGTGAATGGGGCTGTGAGCTCTTTAATTCTTTTGGATGATAAGCCACTGCCAGAAACGGATGAGCCACCCCGGAATTTAAGGTATTCTAAGTTGCCACCCAAGCCTATTGCTTTAAAAAGGTCTAGCTCTGCGCCAGCACTTCTTGAAACTGCGGCACCGGCTTTGCCAAAAAGGTCAGATGAATCTAGAATGAGTGTTTCTACAGGGAGTGAAGTAAAGCAAAAAACTAGAAATAGGCGCAGACGGATGTTTAAGTCAGAGTCTTGAAGTGCTTCGTTGAATTAAAAATGCTTAGTTAGGGTAAAGGAATGTTAAAAGCTGTACGTTATTTATGTTTACTCGTGATGTTGGGGGGGGCTTCTTCTACACAGGCATTTTTGGATGCCGTTCCTGGCGCTGGAATTATCAGTGGGCTGTTTTCTTCGTCTGATGAGGCGGAATCAGAATGCGGTAGTGGGTGTGTGGATGCAGACACCAAAGAATCATTCCATACGGGGTTAAGGTGTGTTTTAAGGCAGCCTTATAAAACGCCTTGTTTTAAAGCATTTATGAAAAAAATTACAGAAATTTTAGGAGATAGAGTTTCCTGGGGTGGATTCTTTAATACGTATGTGGAGTTACCACTGGCCATGCAGCAAAAGCTTCTTATCTTTTTAATGCGGATTAAAGATAAAAAAGGCAAAGAACTAACACTAGATTTAGAAATTCTTCGAAATGCCTTAGATGATAGCATTTTGAGAACGGGTGAGTATCCCGAAGGAATTTTAAAAGAGCTGGATAAAACAGGGTTTAAGGCGCCTATTGCTTTAGCAAAGGTTTATTATAGCTTTAGTGGCAAAGGGTTTTTTGGGCAAATCTTAAAAACAAACCCTAATTTTGAGGGGATTAAAGCAACTCTTTTTGTGGCAAATGAAGGGGGGGATATTTACCCAGGAGATTGGATTATTATTTATAACTTTGATTACATACGCCCTTGGAAAACAGATCGATATGATAAAGATAATCCGTTTTTAAATGAGCAATATTTAAAGATTGAGGAAGACTACGATCTTCATAATCTGATTCCTGTTGTTGTGACGTCTTACAAAAAATATGTTGCGCCGCTTGAGTGAGTGGTATCGCTAAATTCGGTTAAAATTGGCATTGCGTAAAAATGGGGACAATAAGCTGAGAGGGCTTGTCTCCATACTTGACGCTTCGCGATTTCAGTCACACATCCGACGCTCCGTGACTTGATCTGCCCCCCCTTCGACGCTCCACGACTTGATCGCGGAGTCCAGTGATGAATAGAGGTGGAACGCCTCTCTTTTTTTAATCAGTTGAGCTGTGCACTTTGTTTGACTGGACCCTGGGGTCAAGCCCCAGGGCGTAGAGAGGGAGAGGCAGGGCGTAGAGAAAAAGGGCACCAGGGTGTAGGATTGGGAGGTGTCGCAGGGCGTAGAAGGGGAACAAGAATTTGGGCACGTTGAGAGGCGTGTCACGGGGTGTAGAGAGGAAGTGCCCTGGGGGGGGTAGAAAGAGGGTGTCTCGGAGGATATTGAGGAGGTCTTAATTTTCTTGCTTCTGTGCGGCGAGAAAGCAGTTTTTTAACAGGTAGGCAAGAGTTGTGGGGCCTACGCCGCCAGGGACGGGGGTGATGGCGCTGCACTTTTTATGAACGGAGTCAAAATCCACATCGCCACAAATTTTTTCACCTACTTTGGTAATGCCAACGTCAATCACGCACGCACCCGGCTTGACATGGTCTGCCGTTATCAGATGTGGGCAGCCTGTGGCAGACACAATAAGGTCAGCTGCTTGAGCGTGCATGGCAAGGTTTTTTGTTTTTGAGTGGGCTTGAGTGACGGTGCATCCTTCAGCAAGGAGCAATTGAGTCACAGGTTTTCCAACAAGGGTTGATTGCCCAATAACAAGGGCATTGAGACCTGTTAAGTCTTTCTTCCAAAGCTTGATGAGGTGGAGAACCCCTTGTGGTGTGCAGGGTTTTAAGGTGGTGGGATTTTGCTGCATAAGCGCGCCAAGATTGGAATCACTCAGGCCATCAACATCTTTATTTGGATGGATTAAATTTAATAAAGGCGTGGGGTTTAAGCCTGCTGGAAGAGGGAGCTGAAGAAGAATCGCGTGAACTTCTGGGTCAGCGTTGGCTTGTAAAAGAGCTTGGTTAAGATCTTCTTGGGAAACGGTTTCCGGAAAACGCTTGAGGGTGAAATGAATGCCAACTTCTTTTGCGTGACGCTCTTTGCTGGCGACATAAATCTCACTGGCTGGATTGTTTCCCACTAAAAAAACACATAAATGAGGGGTGCATCCAGTGGCGTGATGGAGGTGTTTTAGGTCTTCTTTTATGTGGGCAAGAATGGCTCTCCCATCTAGAATGAGGGGCATATTAAACGATGGTGTCCTTTTTTAAGAGTTTGTCAGGATTAACCGGCGCTTTCCAATCTAAGGTAAAGTCAGAAAAATCGTCTTGCTTTAAATGCTCTTGACGGAAGCGGCTAATGGTTTGATCAATTTGATCCGGGGTGAAATTCAGAAGATGTAAAACCCGAGAGGCAAGCTGTAAACTCGGGGCATACGCTTCTGGCATAATGGGGTTTGCGTTAGCGTCTTTAAGGGCCATGGCCTGTGATTTATTCATGGCCCGTGCAAAGATAGGAACATCAGGGTAGGAGCGGCGCAAAAGCTTGATGGCGCGCAGCGTGACAGCAAAATCACTTAAGGTGATGACAATGGCTTTAGCGCGCTCTGCACCGAGGGCATGATAAATTTCAGAGCGTCGGGCATCCCCAAAAAAGAC
>CAYGMA010000087.1:0-1642 GCA_964351045.1 uncultured Holosporaceae bacterium
TCTGCAAGCTGGGCTCTCTCAATTTGGAAGTGGTTGGGTTTGGCTTGTGAAAGATGCGGAAGATGGATTGAAAATCGTTAAAACGGGGAATGCAGAAACGCCTTTGACTTCCTCTGTTCATAAACCTCTTGTGACATGCGATGTTTGGGAGCATGCTTATTACTTAGATTACCAGAACCGTCGGAATGATTATGTGAATACCTTTGTTAGTCATTTGTTGAACTGGGACTTTGTTGAGGAAAATTTGAAAGCTTAAGAGCTTTTTAAGGTGGTTTTTTGGCGCAAACAACACACCCGTATGATGTTATTATTGTGGGAGCCGGGCCAGTTGGGGCATCTTTAGCTCTTGCGTTGGCCCCTTCTGGGTGTCGTGTTGCTGTTATTGAAAAGCAATGTTTCCAAGATATTTTAGACTCTAAACAAGACTTGCGGGCGTTGGCGCTTTCTGAAGGGACACTTCGTTTTTTATCTTTTTTAAATATAGAGCCTAAGTTTCAAGGATATTCAGAGGATATCTTGGATATAGAGATCATGAATGGAGATGCAGGAGCCTCTTTAAATTTCTCTTCTTTTGATCCGGGTTCCCAAAAAAATAACCGTATGGGGGCTATTGTTGAAGGGCATCGCTTGCGGCATGCGTGTATTGAATCCCTTCAAGAATTAGAAACGGTTGATTTGTATGATCAGGTTGAAATAGCAGAGTTAACAAATCCATCAAACGGAAAAGCGGCTCTTACACTGTCTTCTGGAGACCTTTTGTCAGCTAACCTTATCGTTGCGGCAGATGGACATCTATCTCATGTGCGGGGTTTAACTGGCATTGAGCCAATTGTGCATGATTATAACCAGCAGGCGCTTATTACAGTTGTGAAACATGAAAAACCACATAAAGGGGTGGCTTATGAAAAGTTTTATCCTGGAGGGCCTTTTGCAACGCTTCCCATGTCTGATAATCGGTCGGGTATTGTTTGGATTGCAGATCCAAAGGAAAGTTCTTTTTTGAAAACCTGTGAAAAAGACTTTTTTATGAGCCTGCTCAGGGATCGTTATGAGGCGGTGGGTGAGCTGGAGCTTGTGTCCGATCGAACGATTTATCCGTTAAAACTTAAGTTTTTAGAGACATTTTATCATAACCGAGTGGTTTTTGTGGGAGATGCGGCCCATGCGATTCATCCTTTAGCTGGGCAAAGCTTGAATTTAGGGTTTCGAGATGCGGCGGTGCTTGCAGAAGAAATACAGACTTCTTTTTCTTTGGGGATGGACTTGGGGAGTGAGGCTCTTCTTTCAAAATATCAACAAAAGAGGCGCTTTGATACCTTAGAGCTTATTTCTGTGACACATGGTCTAAATAGAGCGTTTAGTGCAAACAACCCATTTCTGAAGCTTTTAACGCAGGTTGGGCTGCGGGTGTTTAAGGCTATTCAAGGAGGAGCTCGGTATACACCGCGGCATGCCATGGGATTGACGGGGCATTTATCACGTTTCTATCGATAAGGGTTTTTTAAACTTTTAGTTTTCTCGAACGGCAGCTTTTATTTTTTCTGGAATGCCACGTGGGTTGCCGGCCTTATTGATGCAGCAGACTTTTACCGTTGCTTTTGTTAAAAGATGAGAGTCTTTTTCAATGCGCTGACTAAAGGTC
>CAYGMA010000087.1:1658-5131 GCA_964351045.1 uncultured Holosporaceae bacterium
AGATAATATCTTCTTTAATGAGATCGCTTTGATGCAATCCAAGATGGCGGATAAACTCTGTGCGTGCCCGTTCCATAAATTTGAGATACTCTGCATGGTAAACAATACCGCCCATATCTGTGTTTTCATAGTAGATATGAAGAGGCAGGTGATGCACCCCTTCTATGAAGGTGCCAGATAAAGGAGACAGGCTAAGATTTGAATTTTGAGTCATGGAGTTGGATGACATAGTTTTTTCCTTGCAGGGTTAACATGCGGCCTCTGGGGGTGCGTTGGATGTAGCCTTGTTGAATTAAATAGGGCTCAATGACATCTTCAATCATATCGCGCTGCTCAGAAAGAAGAGCGGCGAGTGTTTCAACTCCTACAGGTCCGCCTTGATAGTGATGCTCAATGGCTGTGAGGTATTTTCTGTCTGTTTCGTCAAAGCCACAGTGGTCAATTTCTAGTTGGTTTAAGGCTTGATTTGCAAGAGAGTCATCAACGTGATTTTTTTCAAGAACAACGGCAATATCCCTGACGCGCCTTAATAAACGGCCAGCAATGCGGGGCGTTCCTCTGCAGCGCTTGGAAATTTCTTCAGCGCCACTTTGATCAAGGGTCATGGAAAGCTTTTTTGCATTGCGTTGGAGAATGCTTTCAATTTCTTTTGGTTCGTAAAATTGAAGGGTTAATGGAATGCCAAAACGCTCTCGTAGGGGTTGGCTCAGCAACCCAGAACGCGTGGTGGCGCCGATAAGGGTAAACGGTGGAAGAGTGATTTGAATGCTTCTAGCACCGGGGCCTTCTCCGATGAGAATGTCAATTTTTCCATCTTCCATGGCGGGGTATAGAATTTCTTCGACTGTAATGGGGAGGCGATGAATTTCATCAATAAACAGAATATCATTGGGCTGCAGGCTTGTGAGAAGAGCCGCTAGATCTCCTGCTTTTGAAATGATGGGGCCAGATGTGAGTTTAAATCCAACGCCGAGCTCATGGGCAATGATTTGAGCAAGGGTTGTTTTTCCTAGCCCTGGAGGGCCAGATAACAAGACATGGTCTAAGCTTGACTCAAGTTTGCGCGCTGCTTGAATGAAGGTGGAAAGATTTTGAACGACTTTTTTTTGACCCACAAAGTCAGAAAATGTTTTAGGGCGCAGGGCAGGGTTTGATTCAATGAGTTGATCTTCTTCTTGTATATCGGGTTTTAAAAGGTCTTGAGTCATGGATTAATTAATGTTGGCTTAGTTTTTGGAGAGCAAGCGTGATAATTTGGTCTGTGGTGAGAGGCGTTTCTTCAGCGGAAGAAAGCTTCTTCAAGGTATTGGCGATTTCGTTTGGTTTGTATCCTAGCGTTTCTAGTGCTTTTGACGCGTCTTCAAAGGTTGTTTTTGAAAAGTCAGAAGAAGACATAGGAACGCTTGCATCGAACGAGCCAAGTTTTTTAATTTTATCTTTTAATTCTCGTGTGATGCGTTGTGCGAGTTTTGGGCCAACCCCATCTGCTTGCGTGAGGGGAACATGATCTTGCTGATGGATGGCTGTTATGAGTTGGGAGGGGGAGAGCGCGCTTAAAAGAGATAAGGCCATTTTTCCTCCAACACCCTGAACGCTGAGGAGTACCTCAAATAAAGAGCGATCTTCTAAGTTTTGGAAGCCAAATAGAGTGACGGACTCTTGCTTGTAAAGGGTTAAAACCTCAAGCGTGACAGAGTCTGGGCTTGAAAGGGCATAATCCAGTGTTGACCGGGGGCAAAACACTTCATATCCAACGCCATGAACTGAGAGAATCAGAGATGTGTCTTGGGTGCGAATAAGAGTTCCACTTAAATGAGCAATCATAATCCAGTATGTATTTTCTCTGATTCTAAATGATGAAGATGGGTGATGGCAACAGCTAAGGCATCTGCGCTGTGTTCATTGAGGTCTTCTTGGGTAGAAAGGATCACTTTTACCATGGTTATAATTTGCTCTTTACTTGCATGTCCGGCGCCTACAATGCTTTTTTTGATTTGATTGGGTGTGTATTCGGTCAGTGCAGGGGAGGTTGTGATGTCCTGGGCACATGAGCGCAATGCCACGGGCCATGCCAAGTTTGAGGGTTGATTTTGGGTTTTGATTCACGAACGTTTCTTCTAAGGCTACGCCGTCTATGTCATGAGAGGCAATAACATGGCTTAATTCTTTAAATAAGGTGCTAAGACGGTCTGTCATGGAGGCTTTGGGATCAGGCTTGATGAGACCAAAAGAAATGAGTTTTAAAGAGGAGCCTTTTTTTTCAACAAGACCCCATCCGGTATTCACCAGGCCTGGATCAATCCCTAGAATGCGCATGAATAGCCATCATTCTTCTTCCTCTGGGAAGGTGCAGTTACAAAATACTTTTTGAACATCATCGTTATCTTCCAGAGCGTTTACTAATCCTAGAATAGAGTCAATTTTATCTGCGGGAAGATCAAGGGAATTTTCTGGATGCCAGGAGAGTTCCATAGACGTAGGCTCTTTTTTGAAATGCGATTGAACGTGCTCTGCAATTGCGTGCAAATCATCAGGAGCTGTTAGGATAATGAACACATCGCCTTCCTCTTGAACATCTTCAGCGCCTGCCTCTATCATGGCTTCAAGAAGTGCTTCAAACTCAATGCCTTCAGCAGGCAATGCGATCACGCCTTGGCGGGAAAATTGAAAGCTCACACTATTGGCTTCCCCTAGGTTTCCACCATGTTTTCCAAAAATAGTACGCACTTCTGAGGCGGTGCGGTTGCGGTTGTCTGTTAACGCTTCAACGATGAGAGCGCTGCCAGCAGGCCCATAGCCTTCGTAACGCACTTCTTCGTAATTGGTTGTATCTTCCCCGCTCGAACCTTTTTTGATGGCGCGTTCCATGGTGTCTTTGGGCATGTTGGCAGATTTTGCCGCAGCAATGGCTGAGCGTAGGCGTGGGTTGGAATCTGGATCTGGGCTGATTTTAGCAGCAACAGTCAACTCACGAATCAGTTTTGTGAAAACTTTTGCTCTTTTTTTATCTTGTGCCCCTTTGCGGTGCATGATGTTTTTAAACTGCGAATGGCCTGCCATGGGTATCTCTTAATTTTTCTAGCACCTTACAATTTTGGGAAGATAAGGTCAATAAGTGGGGCGACTCACTTTATTGAGGTTGTTGGAAAAGTTGTTGAACTAGTTGAGCATCTCCTTGACGTAACTGTTTAAAAATAGTCACGCGGGCATTATAAAAAGAAAAATTTGATGCATGTAAATTTCCAAAGTCAATTGTTCCATTGAGAATGCATGCTTTTACGCTTGACTCTGGGAAGCGTGGTGCGTCAATTTTAATGCGTGTAATAGAAGAATTTTCAGGATTTTGAGGTGCAATTTCAAGGGCATTAGTCCAATAGAAACGAGTATTAGAAAAAGTGATTTTAGTTCCTGTAAGAGTGATAGACTCATAATTCCGTGGGATGTTTCCTAAGTTGAGATTTTCTTGGGTAAGG
>CAYGMA010000088.1:0-3116 GCA_964351045.1 uncultured Holosporaceae bacterium
TAAAGGCCCATACAAATAACCAGACCAAAGCTGTAAAGCCTCAATGACACCCTGAGATAAATTCTTAAATCCCCAAAGCTCATAAGCATGCACCTCACGATCTCGATCTTGTGATTTCAACGCTTGATATAACTCCAAACTCCCTTGAATAAAGATCGGATCAAAAACACGCACACAGCCAAAATCATAAAGAGCGATAGCTCCATCTGCAGTCACACGATAATTCCCCATGTGGGGATCTCCGTGAAGAAGGCCTGCTGAATAAAAAGGCTGATACCACGTTCGAAATAAGTTTTGAGCAATGGTTTTTCGTGTTTCTACATCTGCCTCTTTAAAAGACTGGATGGAAGTTCCTTCAACCCAAGACATGGTTAAAAGCTTTTTTGTGGACAGGTCTGGATAAACTTTCGGAAGTTTCACATAAGGAGCCTCTGAAAAAAAGCGATTAAAAATCCTTAAATTTTCCGCCTCCAACGTATAATCCAGCTCTTTTAGCAAATGCTCTTCTATTTCTTTAAAAACTTCTTGATGATCCAATGCGGAATTAAATTTTTTATAGAGAGAAAAAAGGCCTTTTAATTGATGCAAATCTGCTGAAACAACCGACTCCATGTCTGGATATTGAAGCTTACAGGCCAAAAGCTCTCCAGATAAATTTTCTGCACGATGCACCTGCCCTAAAGAAGCTGCTGCAACAGCCTGCTCTTCAAATTCTTTAAAGTGGTGCCGCCACTCTTGACCAAGCTCATGCCGCATCCGTCGTTTTACAAAAAACTTATTCATGGGCGGTGCGCTCGCTTGAAGGCGCATCAGTTTTTCAACATACGGCTCTGGCAAAAAATCAGGAATCATCGCAACTAATTGAGCGACTTTAACCAAAGGACCTCTTAAGTTTGAAAGAAGCTGGTACAAGGCTTCTGCAAACTTCTCTTGCCCTTCTTCTCCATCAAACGCTTTATGCCAGGCATATTTACCAGCTAGGCTCGTCGCAGAACGCCCCACTGAAAGATATCGGCTTAACCGTTTTGTGAAGTGAGGCTCATCCATCTTGGGAAACTAAAGCTTCAAACTCTTGGATCATCGTTGAAATCACATTCAACCCAGAATGCCAAAACTCAGGATCTTTTGCGTCTAAGTTAAAAGGCTTCAAGAGTTCATCATATCGCTTAGACCCACCAGCACGCAGAAGATCTAAATACTTTTCTTTAAATTCAGGAAACCCAGATTCATAGGTTGCAAACAAGGCATTCACCAAACCGTCTCCAAAGGCATAAGCATAGACATAAAAAGGGGTGTGATAAAAGTGTGAGACATAAGACCAATAATTTGCATATTCAGGAACACGTGTCTCAACAAACTCTCCCAGCGATTCACTTTGAACGTCAAACCAAATATCTTGAAAGTCCTGAAGGGTTAATTCTTTTTCTTTCCGCAACGCATGAACGCGTTTCTCAAAGTCACAAAAAGCTGTTTGGCGTACTACTGTGTTCAGCATATCTTCAATTTTACTGGCCAAAAGAAACTTCTTATCTTCTGGATTTTCAAGTTGCTTGAACAGAGATTTAAAGGTCAACATTTCTCCAAAAACAGACGCTGTTTCTGCAACTGTGAGCGGCGTATCCATCATTAAAATACCTTGCTTGCTAGACAAATATTGATGCACCCCATGCCCCAATTCATGAGCTAAGGTTGTTACGTCTCGTATGTTTCCTTGAAAATTTACTAAAATATACGGGTTCGCCTCAGGAACCGTTTGCATAGAGAAAGCCCCACTGTCTTTTCCTGGTCGCAGCACTGCATCAATCCAACGATTATCATAAAATTTCTGAACAATCTCTGCTATTTCAGGAGAGAACTCTGCATATGCTTTATGCACAAGAGAACAGCTTTCTTCCCACGAATATTTTTTCTCTTCTCCAAAAGAAAGAGGGGCATTTCTATCCCAAAAAGCGAGCTTTTCTTTCCCTAAAAGGCCCGCCTTCAAACGATAATAGCGGTGAGACAAATCTTCATAACGTGATTTTACAGAAGAAACCAATGCCTCAACAACCTCATCCTCAACCAAATTTGCAACGTTCCGGGACGAAATGGGTGTTTGAAAACCCCGCATTTTATCCATCACTGCTTTTTCTTTTACAATGGTATTCAATGCTAAGGCATTGGTTGGAACAATGGATTCGATGGTTTTTGAAAACGCTAAATTGGCTTCCTTTCGGCGTGTTTCATCTGCAGCTGAAAAATCACTCATCACATCAGACATGGAAACGTTTTTTTTATCTGCATAGGAAAATTTAAGAGACGAAAAAGACTCATTGTGCAAACGCACCCAATTTCCTTTTGAAAAAGGGTTTAAGTTATGCGCTAAAAGCTCTTCTTTTTCTGAAAGTTGATACGGTTTAAACACACGCAAATCAGCAATCCAAGGCTTATAAAACGCCAAGCTAGGGTCCTGAGCCATAAGGCCTTCTAAAAAAGCTTCTTCAAGCTGATTAAGCTCTAATGAAAAAAAGATAACCCCTTGGCTTAAGTCGTTTATCCGCTCCCTTACCATTTGATAAAAGCTTACCCGTGCTGCGTCTTGCATATCTTGGGAATAAATCAACTGCGCATAGCAATAAAGCTTACGCATCTTTGTTTCTAGCGCTTCATAGTCTTTTAGACAGCTCTTAAAAGAAGCTGCGCCCAGCGTTTTGAGTTTTCCTTGATACGTTGATTGGAATGACTGAACGCCCTCTGACAGGCTTTTAAAATCCTCTTCAATTTTTGGATCACTTGGAGATGCATATAAAGCTGATAAATTCCATTGTGGGAGCGTTTCTGTCATTAAAATCCTTCCTTTCCTTGAGCCTTTTAAAAAGGTATGTCTATATGTAGCATTACATGAATCAGAAATCTAGAAACGATATGAACAAAGCCCTCAAAGAACATATGCACCATGCGTATACGCTTGCTCTCAAAGCACAGGAATTGGATGAAGTTCCCATTGGCTGCGTCATTCTTTCACCAGACGGCACCTTGGTTTCAGAGGCACACAATGCAACGGAAACCACTCAAGATCCCAGCGCCCATGCTGAAGTTGTTGCCATTCGACGCGCGTGTAAAAAACTAAATCAAAA
>CAYGMA010000088.1:3136-5089 GCA_964351045.1 uncultured Holosporaceae bacterium
GAGTGTAGCCTCGTTACAACGCTTGAGCCCTGCCCCATGTGTGCAGACCTTATTAGCAAAGCCCGCATAAAAACGGTTTACATCGGTGCCCTAGATCCTAAAGGAGGCGGCCTGTTTCAAGGCCCAGAGATGTATACCCACGCAACCTGTTACCACAAGCCAACGTTAAATTGCGACTATATGCAACCAGAATATGGCCAAATTCTCTCTGACTTCTTTCAAAAGAAGCGTGGAACATAGGAAGAAAAGGAGTTTAAAGCACCTTAAAACGTGCTCTCTTGAGTGAAGTCTTTTTCCCCTTGTACATAGCTTTCATTTTACGTACTCTAGATCGCAAAATGGTAGGTGAAAGATGGCAAAAAAAACAACAAATACAACTCGCTCGACAGGAACAGCCACCCTTAAACTCCCAGGAGACAAAACGTATTCGTTTGATATTAAACAAGGCACCATCGGCCCCTCTGTTATAGATATTAGTTCTCTCTATAAATCTACTGGGCACTTCACTTTTGACCCAGGGTTCCTTTCAACTGCCAGCTGTGAATCTGCCATTACTTATATCGATGGAGAAAAAGGAGAACTTCTTTATCGAGGATACGACATCAAAGACTTAGCCCATCACTGCCAATTCATGGACGTTGCCCATCTGCTTTTATTTGGAGAGCTTCCTAATAAAAACCAAGGCAAAGAATTCTCCGAAACCATTCGTTATCACACCTTATTGCATGAACAAATTCTAAACTTCTTTAAAGGTTTCCGTCGAGATGCTCATCCCATGGCCATTATGGTGGGGGTTGTGGGCGCTCTTTCTGCCTTCTATCACGACAGCTTAGACATGTCTGACCCAGAGCATCGCCTGCGCTCGTGCTACCGTCTGATTGCAAAAATCTCTACCATTTCAGCCCTCGCCTACAAGTACCATATGGGGCAACCTTTTGTGTATCCACGTAATGACTTAGATTATACCTCTAACTTCATGCATATGATGTTTTCACTGCCTACTGAGCCCTATCAAGTTAACCCTGTTGTCTCGAAAGCCCTTGACCAAATTTTTATTTTACATGCCGATCATGAGCAAAACGCCTCCACCTCAACTGTGCGTTTGGCGGGCTCAACTGGCGCAAACCCTTTTGCGTGTATTTCTGCTGGGATTTCTGCCCTTTGGGGGCCATCCCATGGAGGTGCCAATGAAGCCGTTCTAAAAATGCTAGAGAAAGTTGGCACAAAAGAAAACATCCCCCAGTTCATAGAAAAAGTTAAAAACAAAAAAGAAAAGCTGATGGGATTTGGTCATCGTGTTTATAAAAACCAAGACCCTCGAGCAGAAGTTTTAAGAGAAAGCGCTCATACTGTTTTAAATGCTCTTGGCGTCACTGATCCCCTTCTGGAAGTCGCCTTAGAAATGGAACGCATTGCACTACAAGAAGACTATTTCATTGAGCGCAAACTTTATCCAAATGTGGATTTTTATTCCGGAATTATTTTACGTGCTATAGGAGTTCCAACGAGCATGTTCACCGTTCTTTTCTCTCTTGCACGAACCGTTGGATGGGTTGCTCAGTGGCTTGAAATGATTGATGAACCCACTATGCGCATTGGCCGCCCACGTCAACTTTACACAGGCCCTGCTCCTCGCGCTTTCACTCCAATGAAAGAACATTGACAACCCACCCTCTTTCATTTAGTAAACGAAGTATGATGACTCAAAAGAAAAGACGTCTCAGTGCCAATGATAACCGCGGCCCCAAAAAAAGCCCTTTTAAAAATATTCTTTTATGGAGCGTTTTGGTTTTAAGCTTTGTGCTTATTATCTATTTTCTTGCACAGCCTTCTGACTGGATCCAGTTCTCACAAAAACCCGCCTAAGCAAGAAACATCAAGACTCTGCAATAAACTCTTTCATTTGAGTATTACGAGAAAGGTTCAGTTTTAACCATTTTCCTGAATAATAGC
>CAYGMA010000089.1:0-4054 GCA_964351045.1 uncultured Holosporaceae bacterium
GGGTTTTCTTATGCAGAGGCCTGCCAAGACGGGTATTCAAAGAATATTATTGTGTATCGTGCGATTAACATGATCGCACATAATTTGGCGAGTGTTCCGTGGTTGGTTCCAGATTCTTTGGGCAGAACATCAGACCATTGGACTTCGGTTTTATCCCAGCCGAATCCTTTGCACTCCCGGGAAAGCTTTTTTGAAACCGTGGTGAGTTACTTGCTTCTTTCTGGAAACGCGTATGTGGAAGCTGTGTGGGATGCGCACGGACAGGTTCAGGAGCTTTATGCCTTGAGGCCTGATCGGGTGAGCATTGAGCCAGGCGCTTATGGCGTTCCAAAAGCGTATGTTTATGAGGTTGAAGGTAAGAAGCGGGTGATTCCAGTGGATCCAGAAACAGGGCAGTCAAAAGTGTTGCACCTGAAGTTCTTTCATCCACAGAATGATTGGTATGGGTTGAGTCCTCTGCAAGCAGCTGCGTTGGCTATTGATCAATACAATGCGGTTGGTCAACATAACTTGACCTTGCTTGAAAATGGGGGTCGCCCAACGGGGGCTTTGGTGATGAAGCAAAATGAACATGCATTGCCTTTAACGGAAGATCAGCGTGAAACGTTGAAGGAAGAGTTGACAGCAGCCTATGGCGGTGCTGGTCGCGCAGGTAAAATGATGGTTCTGGAAGGAGACATGGAGTGGCGCGAGATGGGGCTCAGCCCTAAGGATCTGGATTTTCTAAGTGGAAAATACATGAGTGCGCGTGAGATTGCTCAAGCTTTTGGGGTGCCGCCGATGCTGGTGGGCGTGCCGGGAGATGCAACTTTTGCAAACTATAAAGAAGCCCGGTTTCATTTGTGGGAAGATACGATCATTCCTCTTTTGAATCGGATGATGGCCGATTTTTCTGGCTGGCTTTTACCAAAGAGAACGGACGGGTTCACGTATGACGTGGAGGCTATTTCAGCCTTGGCGGTGCGTCGGGAAGGTATTTGGGAGCGGCTGAATAAAGCGGATTATTTAACGACTGATG
The DNA here is from genome assembly GCA_964351045.1 of uncultured Holosporaceae bacterium. Taxonomy (GTDB): domain Bacteria; phylum Pseudomonadota; class Alphaproteobacteria; order UBA7879; family UBA7879; genus UBA7879. Next base: position 1,019 of record CAYGMA010000089.1, read on the forward strand.
AAAAGCGCGCAGCCTTGGGATACGGGCCTTTGGAAGAGATGAGCGCGGGATAGAATTGGTTTGAATTGATGTAGGGCCTATGTTAGCGTCAGAGGTATGATGAGGACCAAATGACCCAAAGAACGCTTTCTGTGATTTATGCGACGTTTGGAACCAAGGACGATGCAGAAAAAACGATTCAGCAATTGCTGGAAAAGAAGGTGATTGCCTGCGCGAATTGTTTTGCACCGGTAACCAGTTATTACGAGTGGGACGGGGCACAGCAAAAGGAACAGGAAGTTGTGGTGTTGTTTAAAACGTCTTCAGCGCGGGTTTCGGATGTTTTGTCTCTTTTAGAAGGTCTTTCTAGCTATGAGACGCCTTGTGCTTTTGAGCTCAAAACAGGACAGGCTCTTTCAGGGTATTTAAGCTGGGTGCGTGACATGACGGAGGTCAAGCGTTAGGGGGATGTTTTCTTCTTTGGTTTCTTTTTGTTGTTTGGTGGTATAGGATTAATAACTAATTAAATTTGGGAGATTTTTATGAGAATTAAAAAATTTTATGGGATGGTTTTTGCAGCGTTACTGATTTGTGGATCTTTTCAAGTGATGGGTGAAGCCGCTAATAAGGACGCTTTTAAAACAGAGGTTTTAGAGGCAAAAATGCCTGTGGTGGTTTTGTTTTTGGCAAAATGGTGTGGGCCGTGTGAGAAAGGCCGTAAAGTAGTTGATGAATTGGAAAAAGACTATTCTGGGAAAGTAAAGTTTAGGGAAGTGAACACGGATGAAGATGGAAGTGCTCAGATTACTCAAAAATATGGTGTGAGCAACCTTCCAACTTTTATGCTTTTTAAGGATGGAAGGCCTTTGGAAATGCCTGTTGATAAAGGGGTGACGCTAACAGAAAAGGAAGCGGTTTTTCTTGTTGGTTCTGGCGCTCAAACAAAAGAGAAGCTGAAAAAGTGGATTGAGTCCGTTTTGAAGAAATGATTCCCTTTTCAGTTGACCTCTGAATAGCGGCCCAGTTAAACTAGTTTTATGAAACTAACGTATCCTGAATTTGTTGAAAATCCAGAAATTCGGTGCCCTGTGGTGCTGCTTTTGGATGTGTCTGCGTCTATGGCGGGAGAGCCCATTCAAGCCTTGAATCAGGGATTAGCTTCTTTTAAATATGACATTGAAGAAGATGAAATGGCTTCTTTGCGGGTTGAAGTGGGCGTTGTGACTTTTGGGAAAGACGTGAAAATCATTCATGATTTTTCAACCATTGATGACTTTACGCCGCCACAGCTGACAACGGGAGGAAAGACGCCTTTAGGAGAGGCTATTAACCTGGGGTTGGATATGATGGAGTTTCGAAAAAAAATCTATCGAGATCATGGCATTCAATATTATCGCCCGTGGGTGTTTTTAATCACAGATGGCGCCCCAACGGATGAAGGTTGGGAAAAAGCAGCGGAGCGTGTGGAGGAAATGGAACAGGCGAATAAATGTAATTTCTTTGTGATTGCTGTTCCGGGGGCGGATTTGGATCTGCTTAAGGAGGTGGCTCCTTCAACACGGCCACCATTAAAACTCCAAAATCTGAAATTTGAAGAGCTGTTCCGGTGGATGTCAGCCTCTGTGCGGCGGGTTTCTAAAAACAAATCAGCGGGAGATATGAAGTCTTTACCCTCTGTTAAGGGGTGGATGGCTTCTTAGCTTTTCTTGATTTACTTTTTTATTTTTTTTATTACGCTTACCTGAACTATTTTTTAAAGGAAATAAAAATGACTAAACTATTTTGCCTATTCATAGGGTGTTTTTTAATAACATCTACGCAAGCCGTTGTGACAAAAGAACAGCTTTTAGATGTTTTTGATGAGGAGGCTCGATCTTATGCATCGCCTATTTTAGAAGAAATTTATGAGGCCGATGGAAAGAAACATGTCCCTCATGGTAAAGGAGAAAAAGAGTCACAGTATGGGCAAGAGAAAGCATGTGTTCCTGAAACACTTCATTATTTGTTGCAGCATTGTCAGGGGAAAACGATTTTTGAATTAGGTGGTGGATCTGGAAATATTTCTTTATTATTTGTTTTGGCTGGGGCTCAAGAAGTGGTGCTGAATGATTTGAGTAAAGAAGCTTTGAGGCATGCGTTAACCTTATTTAACACTTTTCCTGATAAATATAAAAAACCACAGGGAGAGTTTACTATGTCTTTTAAAAAAGGAGATGGTATTTCTTTGATGAGAAAAGAAGAAAATAAAGGGCGATTTGACGTGGTTATTGCTCGAAATGTTCTTCATTTTTTTACAACACAACAATTGACAAACTTTTGGGATGCGTTAGCCTTTTCAACAAAAGAGGGCGCTTTTTTTGACGTTATGACTCACAACATAAATGCAATGAACACACTTTTCAGTCGAGCACGAAAGAAATCAAGAATAAAGTGGGATGAAGAGGGTCTTAAAAAGAGTAATGAAGCGGCTAAAGAGGGCGAAACAAGTTTTTGCATGAGGTCTTTTTTTCACAATTGCAGTGGCTATTATTCAAGCATTCTTCCTCAGGATGCTCAAGAAGATCCAAGCCCTCTTGACCATGAAGCGAAAACTATTGGAAAAGATGAGACAGATGAAGAAAAGCTAAATAAGTTAGGGGAGTCTGAAGAGCTTTTAGCGAAATTAAATGAAATATTTTCTCTGAATTCTCATCTTCCAAATTTAAGATTTCACACTACAAGTTCACGCTTTTTCTTTCCTGAAACGCTTTCAAACATGGCAGAAGAAATTGGATTTTTTCCGTTACAGGCTGGCTATTTGATGCCGAATGGGCACGTTGTTGAGGAGGGAGATGAAGAGTCTCTGGGAACATCTTCTTTTGGGCTTTTCCAAAAAAAATCAAAAGAAGCAGAAGTTCCATCATTCGATGGTATGGAAACAAAAGAAGAGGTGTCTTCTTAAATTTTAATTGGAGTTTTTACTCAGCGCGAAGAAGGCCTTTTTATACAAAGGCCTTCTTTTTTTCGTTCTGAAATTTGTTTGCCTTGAAGGGGGCGATGGCGGTATTATACGGCTAT
>CAYGMA010000089.1:4064-5071 GCA_964351045.1 uncultured Holosporaceae bacterium
TGACTTGGGACATTTACGGGGACGCATCAACGGGTTCAACGCATCGAGAACAGGGGCAGCCTTGTGCTGATTTTGTAGGACACGCTTCTTTGGAGAATGCGGCGCTTGCTGTTGTTGTGGATGGGGCAGGCTCTGTGCCAGGAAGTGCGCTTTTTGCACGGGCTTTAAAAGAGCGTGTGCTCACGCGTTTTGACGAGACGTTTTCAAAGATGGCACAGCCAGGAAGTGAGGCTGCGTATTTGTCGGCGCTTTATAGGGCTCTTAAAAGTGATACGCAGTTGATGGATGAAACGCCTGGGGATGCGACTCTTCTTTTGCTTTTGCTTGCAGAAAAAACAGGGGCTTTTTTACAGGTGGGTGATGGTTTTTGCGTTGTGCGCGGCGGGGGAGACCTTATGCTTTTAAGTGATGCACATTCTGGAGATTATGTGAATGAAACAGACTTTGTGAAGAGTGTGGCTCAGCCGACTGTGAGGGCTTTTGACTCAGAGGCCATTGATTTTTTTGCGTTGTCGAGTGATGGGCTTACCCATGTGGTGATCGATCAAGCAACACAAAAGCCTCATGCGCCGTTTTTCAATCCCTTTATTTCTTTTTTAGAAAGTGGCCCTGGAGAAGAGGCGGTTCATGCGGAACTTCATTCTTTTTTAAGATCCGATGCTTTGCATGATAAAGTGAAAGATGATGTGTCTTTAATTCTTGGGAAGAAGCGTTATGACTGAAACACTTTTTACGCGGATTCGTCACCCTGTGGCGCTTGAAAAAAAGATTGCTTCTGGCGGAGAAGGGGAAGTTTGGCAAACCAACCAAATTGATGTGTTGGCTAAGATTTTTTATGAGCCTAGCAGCACGCGGTTGGAGAAGCTTCAAACGATGATTCAACGTCCTCCTAAAGATCCCATGGGAGGGCGTGGACATGTTTCTATTCCGTGGCCTCAAGAGCTGCTTTTTAAAGCCAATGGAAAGTTTGTGGGGGATGCTGCTCCTGGGGATAGGAGCCGTTACTT
>CAYGMA010000090.1:0-4878 GCA_964351045.1 uncultured Holosporaceae bacterium
CTCCCGTTAAAATATAAACCTCATCCTAGCAAAGCCCACATCTTACCGTCAACTTTCTTAAACAGTGGCTTCTATGATTAATGCAAAGGGTAGCTGTAAAGCCAAACTTATCTATACACCCTCCGTCGACAATCACCAATACAGTTCCCTAGATCTCTTGCACTCCCTTTCATTCCCTTACAAGCATTCCTGCACACTTTTAGGGTGTCCCAACGACACAATTCAACACAGTACCCTAGAGCGCTAGCATCTCCCTCTCTGTTGTTACAGAACTTCCCACACCATTTTGACGCGTTCCAATGAGGGCATTTGCTAATACAGTACCCTAGACTAGTAGCATAATACCCCTCTCTTTTGTCACAGGCTTCTCCACAGGCATCATTCCAATGAGGGCACTGTTTTATACAGAGCCCTAGATCTCTTGCACTTCCCTCTCTTTTTCTACAGGCCTCACCACACGCATCGTTCCACTTAGAACACTGTTGAATACAGAATTGTTTATTTCCTTCCTTTGCATTACAAGCATCTTCACAAGGGTCAGACAAAACCAATGATAGGGGTAAAAAAATAAAAAGAATAAATAATCGACTCATCATAAGAGCTCTCCCGTTAAAATATAAACCTCATCCTAGCAAAGCCCACATCTTACCGTCAACTTCTCTCTTAAACAGTGGCTTCTATGATTAATGAAAAGGGTGGCTGTAAAGCCAAACTTATCTATACACCCCCACCTAAGAAAAAGGAAGTACTACAAAGCCTTCCCCATTTGAAGATACTTCTGACGACGTTGTTTTTTTAACCCTGCTGCGCCTAATTTTGAAAGAGCCAACAACTGATCGCTAATGGCAGACTTCACTTCTGCAATGGTTTTTCCATGGTCTCGGTGAGCCCCCCCCAACGGTTCTGAAATAATACCATCAATGATTTTTAGCTGATACAAATCTTGCGCTGTAAGTTTTTGCGCTTGAGCGGCCATTTCTTTTTTATCCGCGCTCCGCCATAAAATAGACGCACACCCCTCTGGAGAAATCACAGAATAAATAGAGTGTTCAAGCATAAGCACCTTATTTGCCGTTGCAATGGCAATCGCGCCTCCAGAGCCGCCTTCTCCAATAATAACAGAGATTAACGGAACCGTAACACCCAGACACACTTCCATGCTTTTAGCAATAGCTTCAGACTGACCACGCTCTTCAGCACCAAGCCCAGGATAAGCCCCAGCTGTATCCACAAGTGTGATAATGGGAACTTGATAACGGTCTGCCAACTGCATCAAACGCTGTGCTTTTCGATATCCTTCTGGCAAAGGCATGCCAAAATTATGTTTCAAACGGCTTTCTAAATCGTTCCCTTTTTCTTGACCGATAACAACCACAGTTTGGCCATCAAAACGCCCAAGCCCTCCAACAATAGCCTGGTCTTCTGCAAACAAGCGATCTCCTGAAAGTTCTACAAAATCAGTGATCATGCCTTTTATATAGTCGAGCAAATGAGGTCTTTCAGGGTGCCGTGCAATTTGCACCTTCTGCCACGGTGTCAAATCTTGATAAATTTCTCGCAGTAAACGATCTCTCTTTTTTTGCAAGTTACCAATATCTGATAAAATATCGATATTCGCTTCACCTGACATATGGCTTAACTCTTGGATCTTTTTATCCAGCTCCATTACCGCTGATTCAAAATCAAGAACATGCATAGATCACCTATTTTTTTTCTTTTTTTAATGGGTTTTTTTGTATTTGGGTAGCAAAAAATAGTTTCATATCATTTTCTCCTTAAGTTCCCTTGCTTTCATTTTCTGGAAATAACACTTTAAGGCGCTTTATAAACCACTCTGGATTTAGGTTGTCTTCAACACACCAGCAGGCCCCTAAAACTAACCTCACATAAATCCACTCTACTAATCGTTGACGATTGAGTGCCAGCTGACTCACCAATTTAGTCACACGCTGAATAAATAAATTGTGAACGTCTATTTTTTTTGCTTCTTCATCTGAAACAAAATTAAAATGAGCCACTTCAAACTCCCACTCACCCACAATACCTTTAGGATCAATCACTACAGGAGTTCCCTGCCCTGCCAGCAAAATATTATCGAAATGCAAATCCCCATGCAGCAGATGTTCATTATGAGCTGTTTTTAAAAGCATATCCTTAAGCGCACAGGCCTTTTCCAATAGGCTCTGTTCTATGACATTGGGAGTTAAACACGCACGATCAATGCTTTCTAGCCATTTGGAGCAATGATTAAACCCAGAAATCTCTCCCCTAGCGTGCATAAGCCCCTGAGCTGCTTGAGCATAGAGCGCGACCTTTTCATTCATTTCCTTATCAGCCTGAAGCAACGATGTTCCAGGGCTCACCCTTTCCAACAACAAAGAGTGCGTCACATCATCTGATTTAAGGAGTCGCACCATCCCACTCCCCTGAAAATAGGTCAGTGTTCTTTTTTCATCCTCATAAACAGCGGCATCAGAAAAAACCTTAAGCACCACAGAAAGCTCATTTTCATCTTGCGCAAAGCACACATAATTCCACGTCATATTTGAAACCGGCTCTAAGTTTTTTTAAAGACCAGTCATCGCCTATTTTCGCCACAACAGACTCTAATCCCGCGAGCCACTCTCTCCCTTTCGCCCCGTGTGCCTGTGTAATATTTTTTGTTAATATGTCCAACACCCTCTCCCATCAAACAAAAAAAGGCGCACAAAGCGCCTCTTTTGAAGTTTCATTTAACAAAGCTTATGAACACCCACTGGTGCTACCGCATGTGTCACATTTCATACACGTTCCATTGCGTACCAAGGTAAAGTTTCCACAATCACCACAAGCATCTCCTTCGTATCCACGCAACTTTGCTTGTGCCGCTTTATCAGCCACGCTTGGCGTTGATGAAGGAGAAGAAACAGACGATTGAACAGATACAGAAGACGATACTTGCCCTGTTGAAAGAGCCGCAGAGCTCACTGCTGCTGAAGCTGAAGCCTGTGCTTTCCCTCCACTCACAACATAAAGATTACTACGCACAAATCCATTACTTGCCTGCGCAATCAACTGAGATGTTTGCACGTCTGTTAACTCATCTCCAGAAGTGCTTTTGGCCCCAATGCTTGCAGGAGACATATCTTCCACATCCACGTGGGCCAAATCTGAACGACCTAAGTAAGAAACGGCAAGTTCTCTAAAGATATAATCTAGAATAGACGTAGCCATTTTAATGGCATCATTTCCTTCCACACGGCCTGCTGGCTCAAAACGCGTAAAGGTAAAGGCTTCAACATACTCTTCCAATGGCACGCCATACTGCAAGCCAATGGAAATTGCCATGGCAAAGTTGTTCATCAAGCTCCGGAACGCAGCGCCTTCTTTATGCATATCAATAAAGATCTCTCCACAGGTTCCATCTTCATACTCACCTGTACGCAAGTAAACTTTATGCCCCCCTACTTTTGCTTTTTGAGTGTATCCTTTTCGGCGCGTTGGCAAAGCCCGGCGCTCGGATTGATGCAACACACGCTCCACAATTCTCTCAACGATATTAACCGTTTGCGCTTGCGGTGATTGCTCAGACTCTTCCTCCTCTTCGTCTTCATAGAAGCTCGAATAAAGAGCCTGTGATAGTTTTGACCCATCACGATAAAGAGCATTCGATTTCAACCCAAGCTTCCAAGAAAGAAGGTAGGCCTCACTACAGTTTTCAATCGTTGCTTTATTGTGCATGTTAATGGTTTTTGAAATAGCCCCAGAAAGGAACGGTTGGGCCGCTGCCATCATGCGAATATGGCTTTCGCTCGACAAGAACCGTTTCCCAATTTTACCACACGGGCTTGCACAATCAAAAATAGGCAGATGCTCTTCTTTCAAGTGGGGTGCCCCTTCAAGAGTCATCGCTCCAACGCAATAGATGTTTGCATCTTCAATTTGTTTTGCTGAAAAGCCCAGGTGAGCCAACAAATCAAAAGAAGGATCATCCAACTGCTCAGGCGCAATGCCTAATGTTTTTACACAGAATTCTTCCCCAAGTGTCCATTTATTAAAGGCAAACTTAATATCAAATGCCTTGGAAATTGCTTCTTCTAGTTGCTTAAGAACGGGTGCAGTAAACCCTTTTTCTGTCAACGCATCCAGGTTAATGCCAGGGGCCTCTTTTAACGTTCCATGACCTGTCGCATATTGAATAATATCCTGGATTTGATCTTCTGTGTAATGAAGCGCTTTCAAGGCATTTGGAACCATTTGGTTGATGATTTTAAAATACCCACCCCCAGCAAGTTTTTTAAATTTCACCAAGGCAAAGTCAGGCTCAATCCCGGTGGTATCACAATCCATGACCAATCCAATGGTTCCCGTTGGCGCCACCACTGTTACTTGCGCATTTCGGTATCCATGCTTTTCCCCTAACGCGAGCGCTTGATCCCATGAGGCAGTTGCATGCTTAAGAAGGTCAGGCAACGGGCAATTTTTATGATCCAAGGCAACAGGCAAAATTTCTAGCCCATCATATCCATCATGATGACCATACGCCGCACGACGGTGGTTTTTGATCACACGAAGCATGGATTTTTTATTTTGAGGATACTTCTTGAACGCGCCTTTTTCTTTCGCCATTTCAGCAGCAGCTGTGTAAGAAACCCCGGTCATAATAGCCGTTAAAGCCCCAGCAAGAGCACGCCCTTCATCACTATCATACGGAAGTGCCATAGACATTAAAAGCCCACCAATGTTGGCATAACCAAGCCCTAACGTACGATAATCATAAGTCCCTTCAGCAATTTCCTGAGATGGAAGCTGGGACATATAAACAGCAATTTCAAGAACAACGGTCAAAAGACGGCAGATGTATTCATACCCGTCCACATCAAAACCTGGCGTTCCATC
>CAYGMA010000091.1:0-4721 GCA_964351045.1 uncultured Holosporaceae bacterium
TCTCTTATGAGTCAATTCTGATAATGGATTCACTTGATCCATAAACTGGGACAACTGTGAGGAGTTGAAAAAATCACGCCAGGCTGCTGAAACAGGCTTTGCGTTGATAAAGTCATATGGCATCACTGTTTCAAGATCAATGGAGTTCATCCGCTCACGAATAGAGCGTTCCATCCGTAAAAGCCCCATGCGAATCTGGTTTTCCAAGAGTTCACCAACAGAACGAATACGACGGTTTCCTAAGTGGTCAATATCATCCACTTCACCATGTCCATCTTTCAAGTTGCACAAAGTGCGAACCATTTCAATGATGTCTTTCTTATCAAGAACAGTTTGCTCCAGATCTGTATCTAACCCAAGGCGTGCATTGATTTTCACACGTCCAACAGGAGACAAATCATAACGATCTGCATCAAAAAATAGAGAATGGAAAAGCTTAGCTGAGTTTTCAAGTGTTGGTGGCTCACCAGGGCGCATCACACGATAAATATCCAAAAGCGCGTCTTCTCGACTTTGGTTTTTATCAACAACCAACGTGTCACACAAAGCCGCTCCAACATTCACATAATCAATGTAAAGAATATCAATCTTTTTCAGCTTATGCTCACAAATGTAATCAAACACCTCACGGGTCACTTCAGTTCCAACTTCTGCAACAACTTCACCCGTTTCAGAGTTAACAATTGCTGATGCCAACCGTTTGCCGATCAAGTCTTCCTTAGCAACAATAATGTCGCGCTCACCGTGTTTTTCCAATTCTTTCAAAACACGTGGGGTCACTTTTGCACCCGCTTCAAGAATCACTTCTTTTGTTTTTGCGTCAATTAAATCACGCACAACCTTCACGCCGCGCCAGCGTTGAGGAATAAACGGAACCTTCCAATCAGATCCTGAGGTTTTATACTCCACCACATCATAAAAGAGTCTTAGGATTTCTTCGCGAGAAAGACCAGGCAAGTCAGCTTCATTTACGTCTTTCCCTTTCTTAAGGGCTTCAGCTCTTTTTTGTTCAGCAACAGCGCTGTCTAAAGCCATTAGGAAAGTTGTTGCTAAAAGTTTCCGACGACGGTCAATCCGCACATTCACATGATCTTTGGAATCAAATTCAAAATCAAGCCAAGATCCACGGTTTGGCACAACGCGTGCATTAAAGAGGAGCTTTCCAGATGCGTGTGTCTTTCCATCATCATGGCCAAAGAAAACCCCTGGAGAACGATGCATTTGAGACACAACCACCCGCTCAATACCATTCACAATAAATGTTCCGTCTTGCGTCATCAGTGGGATGTCCGCTAGATAAACATCTTGCTCTTTAATGTCTTGAATGGTGCGCGTTCCGGCCTCTTCGTCAATATTCCACACAATCAAGCGCAGAAGAACACGCATAGGCGCAGCAAAGGTATAACCGCCTCTTATGCATTCATCTGTATCATATTTAGGTTGATCAAAAGTATAATGGACGTACTCAATCTGAGCCCGATCAGAAAAATCAGAAATAGGGAAAACACTTTTAAGGATTCCTTGCAGACCAACATCTTTACGCTTTTCAGCCGGAACATCTAACTGCAAAAAACTATGATAAGAATTTATTTGCGTCTCGATGAGGCTTGGAATTTTTGTAGCGTCTTTAATTTTACCGAAATTTTTTCTTAAGATACGAGCTGTCGAAGCGACCATTTCCCCTCACAATAATTAAAACTTTTGAATTCTATACTAAAAAACGAGGGAAAGGCAACTAGTACCTTTCTCTCATTAAACTTGTATAAAGCGGTGTTTATTTTATTTCTACTGTTGCACCAGCAGCTTCAAGTTTTCCTTTGATGTCATTCGCTTCATCTTTAGAAACACCTTCTTTTACTGGTTTTGGAGCAGCTTCAACAAGATCTTTTGCTTCTTTCAAGCCAAGACCTGTGATTCCACGAACCTCTTTAATCACGTTAATTTTCTTCTCACCAGCAGCAGCAAGAATCACATCAAATTCTGTTTTTTCTTCAGCGGCACCACCTGCATCAGCAACACCAGTAGCAGCAACAGCAACAGGTGGAGCAGCAGAAACGCCCCACGTTTCTTCTAGTTTTTTCACAAGGTCAGCCGCTTCAAGAACGGTCAACTCTGATAAACTATCAACGATTTTATCTAGATCAGCCATTTAATTACTCCTTTTCTTAAAAATTATGACTTTTGACTATAGGCAGAAACCACCTGCGCAATTTGACGCCCCGGTGCATTAAGAACCGTAGCAACCTGCTGTGCAGGGGTCGTAATAACAGCCATAAGTTTGGCACGCAACTCATCCAAAGATGGAAGTTTAGAAAGCGCTTCAACTTGCTCTTTTGTCATGACAGAACCTGACATGGCACCAGAAACAACTCCGAACTTATCGTTGTCTTTCGCGTAACCAACAGCCGCCTTGGCAGCAGAAACCGGATCCGCTGAATAAGCAAAAGCAATCGGTCCCTTAATATCATCGACAACACCTGAAAAATGGGTGTCTTTCAGAGCAATTTTAGCCAGACTATTTTTAACCACTTTATAAGAAGCGCCTGCATCACGCATTTTTTGGCGCAATTCAGTTACTTCAGAAACAGTTAATCCCATAGGCTGAGTTAAAACAAGCAGCTCTGCTGATTCAAGGTTTGATTTTAGATTTTGGACAAATTCCAGCTTATCTGATTTTTCCACGTTTGGCTCCTTTTGGTTACAGCTAACGCCGAATCAGAAGTAGCAACAATTTTAAGAAAAGTACCACTTCCGCCTCATACAGGATATTTAACTACAAAAAGCAGACCTGTAATCTTCGACACAACCTCTTTCGAGGTCAATTGCTAAATCTTATAGCGTTTCTTTTTTTTTAAATCAAGCACTCTTTAATGTGCTTAAATCAATTTTCAATCCAACCCCCATGGTTGAACTCAAACTAACAGCTTTAAGGTAAGTTCCTTTAATGCCAGAAGGTTTGTTTTTATTCAGCACATCAATAAAGGCTTGAACATTTTCAAGCAACTGAGCTTCTTTAAAACTCAACTTCCCAACACCCGCATGAATAATACCGTTTTTCTCAGTGCGGTATTCAACCTGGCCACCTTTAGCTGCTTCAACAGCTTTCGCAACGTCTGGCGTTACAGTTCCAAGCTTTGGATTTGGCATAAGCCCTTTTGGACCAAGAATCTTACCCAACTTTCCAACGGTGACCATCATGTCTGGTGTTGCAATACAACGATCAAATCCAGTAAAACCACCTTGGATTTTCTCAGCTAAGTCGTCTGATCCAACAAATTCAGCACCTGCTTTTTTAGCGTCTTCAGCTTTGTCTCCTTTAGCAAAAACGGCAACAGTTAATGTTTTACCTGTCCCATTCGGCAACTGGATCATACCACGCAAGTTTTGCTCAGCTTTCCGAGGATCCACGTTTAAGTTCATTGAAATCTCAAGCGTTTCATCAAACTTTGCAGGAGCATGTTTTTTAATAAGCTGAATGGCTTCTTCCAATGTATAATGCTTCAAACGATCAAGATCAGCATAAGCATTTCTAAGTTTTTTTCCGTATTTCGCCATCTCTCTTACTCCACAACTTCCACGCCCATTGACCGAGCAGAGCCTTCAATCATACGAGCGGCCGCGTCAATATCATGCGCATTCAAATCAACTTTTTTCTTCTCAGCAATCTCTAAAACCTGAGCTTTTGTAATTTTAGACACAAATTGACGCCCTGGCGTTTGAGATCCTTTATTCAGCTTAATTGCTTTTTTAATCAAGTAACTAGCTGGTGGTTTCTTGGTAACGTAAGAGAAGGAACGATCTGCATAAACAGTAATCACTGTTGGCAACGGTGTACCAGGCTCTTCGCTTCCTGTTGCCGCATTAAATGCCTTACAGAATTCCATAATGTTAACCCCTTTTTGACCCAATGCAGGACCAATAGGAGGAGATGGATTTGCTTTTCCAGATGGGATAATCAGATTGATATACCCAGTAATTTTCTTTGCCATAATTTACCTCTTTTTCTTAATGATTAGGCTGTGGTGCGATGATGGCACTCATCTTCCACATTTTTCACAATCCTGTGATTTAAAGCTTCTCAACCTGAGTGTAATCTAAATCAACAGGTGTTGAGCGTCCAAAAATAGACACACTCACCTTCAAGCGATGTTTATCGCTATCAACTTCTTCAACCACGCCATTAAAGGTCGCAAACGGACCATCACATACTTTGATCTGCTCACCAATTTCAAATGTAATATCTGAAAGCGGTGTATCAACCCCTTCTTCAACTTGTTGAAGAAGACGCTCTGCTTCCTTGGCGCTAATAGGGCTTGGCTTTCCTCGATTTCCTAAAAAGCCAGAAACTTTATTAATGTTTTTAACGGCATGCCATGTTTCATCCGTCAAATCCATTTGAACAAGAATGTAACCTGGGAAGAAATTCTTTTCCCGCGTATATTTCTTTCCACGACGCACTTCCACAACTTCTTGAGTCGGAATAAGAATATCCCCAAAAGACTCTTGAAACCCTTTTTGTTCAATCACTTCTTGAAGAGCGTCTTTAATTTTATTTTCAAAACCAGAATGCACGTGAACCACGTACCAACGCATAGCCATGTAACTTATGCTCCTAAACCTAAAATGAACTTAATCACACGAGACAAAATTTGATCTGCCACTAAAAAGAAAACCGCCGCAAAGGCCACCAATATACACACCATAATGGTTGTAATAACAAC
>CAYGMA010000092.1:0-280 GCA_964351045.1 uncultured Holosporaceae bacterium
CCCACGGGCCTCACAGGCGCCACATACACCTGTCCCATTGTTTCCGTTGGTGCAACAGAGAACCTCATGATGGCTGCCTGCCTTGCAAAAGGCACCACTCAAATCATTAACGCCGCCCGTGAGCCTGAAATCACTGATTTGGCAGAACTCCTCATCAAAATGGGAGCGCAAATCACAGGCCATGGAACGAACATCATCACCATTGAGGGAGTTTCTAGTTTAGGAGGCGCAACCCATAAAACCATTCCTGACCGCATTGAAGCAGGCACCTATGCCATGG
>CAYGMA010000092.1:290-4694 GCA_964351045.1 uncultured Holosporaceae bacterium
AGGAGAGTTAGAACTCTTTTATGCTGATTTCTCTCACCTGCCAGCCACCGTTCAGGCTATGGAAAAAGCAGGCGTTGTTTTCACCGCAACAACTGAGGGCATGCACGTCAAAGCACCAAAAGTTCTGCAGCCTGTTAATATTTCAACCCAACCCTATCCAGGGTTTGCAACAGATTTACAAGCCCAGTTCCTTGCTCTCATGTGTTTTGCGCAAGGCACTTCCATTATTGAAGAAAAGATTTTTGAGAATCGGTTCATGCATGTCGCAGAACTCATCCGCATGGGCGCCGACATCACCCTAAAAGGAGATCAAGCCATTGTAAAAGGAACGCCTTCTCTCTACGGAGCAGAAGTCATGGCCACAGATCTACGCGCCTCTGTTGCGCTCGTCCTTGCTGCTCTTGCCGCAGAAGGCACCACGTACATCCATCGCATTTATCATTTAGATCGTGGTTACGAACACCTAGAAAAAAAGCTCAATACATGCGGAGCACATATTGAGCGTCTTTCAGAAAGCACTCCTTAATTAAAAGGAACGCTTACCCTTCAGTAACAGGGGGGCTCTTTTTCCTACTCCCCTTCTTTTTTTTATTGTTTGGATCCAAGGGTTTAAGATATCCATAAAACGGGCTTACAGGCCGGCTCTTTGGGCTTGTCCTGCCAGATTTTGGCGTTGACCGGCCAGAAGGTTTAGGGCTTGTAGAAGCGCTACTTTTTGACCTTTCTTTTTTCTTCAAATCCAATGCATCCAGCTCATCACTTAAATCACTCTCAGAAAAATGTATTGCCCCCAGATCCAAATCAAACAAAGCCCCAATTTTCTCCTTACGAAAATGATCTAGAACCCCATTCACAACAGAAACTTTTTTCAATTTTGGAAAAACTCTTTCCTGAAACCATGGCATTTGACCATAGCCAGGCAGCATCTTTCCTGCCTCTGATTCCCTTTCAGTCGCATCTGAATTAAACAACACATTTGATAAAAACATACATCTCTGAAGAGCCTCTGATGAATGTTCTGCTGGAAGTTTTACCGTTAACCCTGTGATCCTAGAAAACTGCGATTTCATGCCATCTGAATTCATAACCTCTTTTATGGAGGATTGAATTTCAACATCGCTCAAAAAAGAAATCTCAAACATTCTCTCTTCTGCAGCTGTCCGAATTGCTACCTGATGAGAGTCCATCTCTATTTCCAACACCCCTTCTTCTGGCAAAACAGCATTTGTCTTCAAAAAACAGAAAAAGAAAACCAAACTAAAACAATAAAATTTTTTCATAAAAAGCATCCTTAAATATATAATTTTCACTTAAATATATTGTTTTTTTACTTATTTCAATGTTTTTATTTATTCACTCCTTCTTAAACATAAACGCCCTCTTAAGAAAATGTCTTAACGAATTAAGACATATCTAAATTCAGGTGAGCCACACTCCCCCCTAGGCTCCGCAACTTGATCGCAGAGTCCAGCACTAAAAGCGCAGCAGCTCGACTGACCTTAAGAAAAAACAAAATACTTTCCCCAGTGCCCTCACCCATTAGAACAAATTATAAAACAAAAAAACCGCGCTATAAAAACGCGGCTTTCTTTAAAATAAACTTTTTCTTAAACTCTAACGTGAGTAATATTCGATCACGAGATTTGGTTCCATTTGAACCGGATAAGGAATTTCATCAGCTTCTGGCAAACGTCCAAATTTTCCAACGCGGTTTGCTAGATCAACCTCTAAATACCCTGGAACGTCACGCTCAGCAGATTCAGTCGCTTGAACAACAAGGTTCATAGACCGAGATTTTTCTTTCACCTCAATCACATCCCCTGGCTTAACACGGTAAGAAGGAATGTTCACACGTTGACCGTTTACAAGAACATGACCATGGTTCACAAACTGGCGTGCAGCAAAAACAGTTGGAACAAATTTCATGCGATAAACAACAGCATCCAAGCGGCGCTCTAGGAGTTGCAGCAAGTTAACAACCGTATCCCCACGACGACGCACAGCTTCTTCATATGTCCGGCGGAATTGTTTCTCAACAATATTTCCGTAATAGCCTTTTAGCTTTTGTTTTGCAGAAAGCTGAAGCCCATAGTCAGAAGGCTTTTTACGGCGTGCTCCATGTTGTCCCGGACCAGTACTTTTTACATTCACAGGACTCTTAGGACGCCCCCAAAGGTTTTCACCTAAGCGGCGGTTGATTTTATATTTCGCTTGCACACGTTTCGTCATTCATTCATTCCATTGTTGACAATTTACTGACCTGTATAGCCATATCCCATAAGCCTGTCAATGATTTTTGTTGCATTTTGGCCGTTAAAGAACACTTTATTTTCTGCCCCAGGTCATTCCTCCTCAAAAGGCACTTCAATGTATTTTTCAGGTTGTTTTCGCGCCTGGGCTACAAAAGAGTCTGTTTCAGGCGCGGCTCCCCAAACAGCAAAATGGCAGACATCAAAGCCACCTTTACGTTTCTTTTTTTCTTCTTTAACGCGCATAACCTCTTGCAAATTAATATCTGCTTTTTGCATCAACGCATCCAACACCTCATACACATCCGCAATTTCCTCCACAAGGTCCTCTCGCGTTTCCGCTTCCAGAACTTCCTCCGCTTCCTCAAGCAGTTTTTTCTTTAAGTGATGCACCTTTTCTTCCGGAGTTAAATCAACAATTTCCGAGAAAATACCTGGCTCACGAGACCAATCAATATTATCCCGCACAATTTTATTCATGAAAAATTTAACGTAGGTCATGTTAAGAAAATTTTTTAATGATTTGTTTCACGATGTTTGTATAAGGATGTCCGGTAATAATAATATCTACAGAATTATCAAAGTCCGGATCGTATCCACTGGTTAAGTATTTCGCATCCCCATAAGACATATAAGTCCGATACATCACAGGAACTTGAGGCCCATTCTCACCCTCAAGATCTTTCACGGCAGCTTGCAGTTTTGGCACTGTTTCAGGCGCAGCACACACTTCTTCTTCTGAAATCTCAAAAGGATACTTCGGTGTAAAACAACGCCCCTTATCTGCATCAAACGCATGCCGTTTCATGTATCCAACCATTTTCTTTAGGGAGTCTTTTTTAAAGTCTGAGCTAAGCGTCACCATGCCAAAATAAAAATCCAAGTCATATTTCTTTGCAAATAAATAAAGGCTCTTCCAAAGGAGCGGCATCAAATATTGCGTTTGAGAGCTTTCCTGGTTCAAAATAAAGCGCCCCATTTCCGCTGATTTTGGATTTTCTTCAAAAAATTTAGGATCTACGTCATACAATGAAGAAATATAAAATCGCTCAATTCCTAACGGCACAATATCTTGAGTCAGTCCCATTCGATAATAAGACAAAAGATCACCCGTTTCTCGATCCAACATATACACATGGCGATAAATAAGGTCATATTCATCAATATCATCTGATTGTTCTGTATAAGACCCAAAAGCTTTCAACCGGAAATCGCTAATTTTTTTCTGCAAATTAATGCCAAGCCCCTCCCAAGAAGACTCATAAAAATCAAACTGATTATACTGATCCAAAAGAAACGGTTTTTGCTCTTGTGATTGTGGGGGGTTTACCATTATAGTTACCTAAAAAAAATCCTATGTCATTTAAAATTGTTCGATTCGATTTGGCCCTTGAAAAGTTTGGCCTCAAACCACCTAAGAGCATCCGTAGACCTCTTTTTCGTTTTCTCAAGCTTTATCAAGCAGACGACTTGGTCTATCAATCGAAGCAAGCATCCCCACTTATTGCTGAAAATGCGGGGTATGCTTTAAAGCACCTCAACATTACTTATGATTTTGACCCCCGTCAACTTCAACCTTTTATTGGCAAGCGTAATTTAGTTGCTTGCAACCACCCAACAGGTTTTTTAGAGGTGTTCATCTTAATGGATATCCTAAAAAAAGCCGGCCTTGACGTTCATTTTCTAGCCAATGATTGTATTTCCATCATCCCTGACGTTAATCAAATTGTCATCCCCGTAGATGTCTATTCAGAAGACCGTCACACCCGCGTTCAATCCGTCAGGAGCATCATGGGATGTTTGAAAAAAGGAAAAACCCTAGCTGCGTTTCCATCCGGCTCTGTTTCGCGCTTTAATTGGAAAAAGCTAAAAGTAGAAGAAATGCCCTGGAATCAAAACCTCTTAGACATGGCAACACGCAGCAACGCCAACATCATTAAACTCTCTGTAAAAGCCCGGAACTCATGGCTATTTTACGTAGCCTCCATGCTACACCCGCTTTTGCCAACGCTGTTTTTATTCCGGGAATATTTCAACAAAAAAGGTCGACATTTTCATGTCGCCCTTGAAGAAATCGTTGAATCAACAACCTAAAGCTAAATTAACATAAAAGCAGTCCTATCAAACATGCTCCTCTCCCCTCTACGCCCTGGGG
>CAYGMA010000093.1:0-1385 GCA_964351045.1 uncultured Holosporaceae bacterium
ACGCTCCGCGACTTGATCGCGGAGTCCAGTGATCAACGAGGCGGAACGCCTCTTTTTTCTACGATCAGTTGAGCTTCGCACTTCGTTTGACTGGTTCCTGGGGTCAAGCCCCAGGACATAGGAAGAGCAGAAAACAAGACCTTTATATGCATTTAGGCCTATTTCAATCCATTAAGACCGGTTTTTATACTAAACAACCACAAACTCACCAGTCTTAGGATCCAAATAAGTCAACTTTCCAGCGTTGTAATGCATCCCATGCAACCGCAGCTTTCCAGCCTTCACATGCTCTCTAATCCAAGGGTATTCCATCAAATGCTGCACAGAAAGTTTCACAGATTCCATTTCTAGCTTATGAAGTGTCTCCGGATCATCTGCGCTTTTCCCCTTAGATTTAATGAAATCCCGCGCGAGTGCGGACTGGTTAATCCAGTTCTGAATGAAGGTATGTTTCTTATCTTTTGGATCAAATCCATGCAGCAAGGCTTTAATGCCCCCACAATGGCCATGTCCCATCACAATAATATCTTCCACATGCAAGTGGTTCACCGCATATTCCAAAACCGCTCCCGTAGCATCATAGTTATTCTTTCCCGCTCTTTTATAGTGCGGCACAATAGCTGAAATATTGCGATGCGAGAAAACTTCATTTGGGGCAAACCCCATCATTAGCGCAGGATCCACCAACGAGTCACTACATCCAATCACGAGTGTTTTAGCAGATTGACCAGCCAACACACTTTTCACATACGCACTGTCTTCTCTCGCATGTGTTTTTGAGTACTTATGAATGTTGGCAATTTTCTTTTGAAGATTAGTCGGCAATTGAGACACATTAAAAGCAGTATCTGCACGCGTTCCCACAACAAAAATTAGCATAATAATAAGTGAAAAAAATTTCATAGGACCTCCCGTTATTAAATCAGTCTTAATTAAAAAGTGTGCCTAAGTTTTCAATGAAGGGCAAGCACAAATTTACGTTTTCGGCGCTGCCTCCAAATAAGACTCAAAAATCCCACACTCCAAAAAAATGCCAAAGCAAACCATGTCATCGCATATCCAAAATGATTATCTGGAAGTTTGATTTTATTTGGAACAGGAAAAGGCTGTTGTCCTATATCTTCTCGTATAGAGTCCACATAATAAGGCGCTAACTTTACACCCAAAAAATCACCAATCGCAGACACATCCACAGAGGAAAATTCTCGCTTTTCAGGAATATGTTTGGGAGAAAACCAAGAAGGAGTTTGCGTAAGACGTACTCTCCCTAAAAAATCTGCAGCACGTATTTTCCCGCCTTCAAAGTCCTTGTGCCCAACCCATCCAAAGTTCACTAAAACAGGGTCACCAGCAGGCACGTCCACAACACCAAACAAATGGTATCC
>CAYGMA010000093.1:1395-4682 GCA_964351045.1 uncultured Holosporaceae bacterium
CATCTTGCCATTATGCATACGTCCAATAACAAAAACCGGGGGAAATTGTTTCCACGTGCCCTGCACACGCACATGCCTAAACTCAAAATCCTTCAGGGTGGAAGGCGTTACTTCTAAAACTGAAAACACTTTCTGGCTTGGCGCCTCACGCATTTTTTTCAGAATTTCTTGCTTCCACTCATGGCGTTCCAACTGCCAAGCACCCAATGAAACCAACAAAAAGGCGCCACACACACCAAAAAGACTGGTAAAAAAAACAGGAAAAAATGGCTTCTTTTTTTTAAACATCAAGGTACTTCCTAGCGTGCCCACCAATATACAAAAACAAACAAGAACAACCACACAACATCAACAAAGTGCAAATACCAAGTGGCGGTTTCAAAGCCCACATGATGGTGTTGCGTAAATTGATTTTGCCGCACTCTGACATAACACACGATTAAAAAAATTGTGCCGATCAACACATGTGCTCCGTGAAACCCTGTGAGCATATAAAAGTTAGACCCATAAATCCCGTCCTTAATGGAAAAGGCGGCATGGCTATATTCAAAAATTTGAACACTTGTAAAAACAAGCCCCAACACAATCGTAATCAAAAGCCCTTTTTTTACATCTTCCATATCGCCATATTTTTCCATGGCCTCGTGCGCCCATGTCAAACTAGATGCAGATAAGAGCAACAGTAACGTATTTAAATATGGCAAGCGGAACGGGTTTATAGTTTCAATGTTTTTAGGCGGCCACACCCCGCCAATTTCTTCTGTAGGAAAGAGACTGGCATTAAAATAAGCCCAGAAAAATCCTACAAAAAACATAACCTCTGTCAGGATAAAAACCATAAATCCAATTTTCAAACCAACCTGCACAGCTTTGGTATGTTTCTTTTCTGTATGCGCTTCGTGAACAACGTCTCGAAACCAACCTGTTAAACACACCAACACCCCACCTAATCCGAAAAGAAGAACAATTTTTCCAACAGCATAGGCATTAATAAGCAAAACAAACCCCACCCCAAGAACGAGGGCTGAAAGAGAGGTTAGAATAGGCCAAGGACTTGGATCAACCAAATGAAAAGGATGTTTTGTTTCAACCTGCTTTGCGCTCACCACACGGCCTCATATATTTTTTGCTATCTTAATTGATTTAGAAAAAACGAGCAAGGCATGTCGCCTTCACAAAAAAAGAAAAACGCTTACAAATCGTAATAAGGGCCTCTGTAACGTCGCAGTAACACAAAGAAAACCACCCCAGCAAAAACCATCACAGCAGACGGCAGCAATAAGAGCCCTGTTGATTCCACCAAAGATTTCATAATAAGAGGACTCACGCCTGCGCCAAGTCCCATGCCCGTTGAAAAACTAAAGGCCACCCCACTATATCGATCTTCAACGGGGAAAAGCCGCTGAATAAAGGCATGTTCCGGCCCAGCAATACTCGCCACACATAAGCCCATCAACACTTGAGCTAAAGCAATGCACCAAGGATTTAAAGTCTGCAATAAGTAAAAAATAGGAAGAGCTAGGAAAATAGCCAAAGCACTTGCAATATACATCATGCGTTTATAGCCAATTTTATCCATGATATACCCCCACGTAGGAGAGCTAAAAATAAAGACAATAATTCCGATATTGGTGTACATCAAGGTGTCCTGCTTAGACAGCCCCAAATTTTGTAAATATAGATTAATAAATTTATAAAGAGTATAAGATAAAGTCCCATTCAAAAAGCCAATAGACACTGAGAGAAACACACTCTTTCTATGATTTGTTAAAGCCTTAAACAACGGAGATTTTGACTTGGTAGAGTCTGAATCCTCCTCTTCTCCATTCTCTTCTTCTTCCGCTTTCATATTTTCATAGGCAGGAGATTCTTCAACAAATAAACGGATATAAAGACCAATAAGGCTCACCAAAGCCCCAATAATAAAGGCAATCCGCCAAGACCATTCTGGCATGCCTTCATGCGTCACCAAAACACCAACGCCTACAGCGCCAAGAGCCCCAATAACACTTGCCCCTGTAATCAAGCCACCAGAAAATCCTGGAAGATGTTTCCCCACATGTTCCAAGGTAAAAATGGCCGATCCATTATACTCTCCTCCGGTACATAGCCCTTGAATCAACCGTGAAAAAATAAGAAGGATCGTTGCCGTAATTCCAAGGGTCTCATACCCAGGCATCACACCAATCAAAAATGTTGGAATTCCCATACAGGACACAGTCAGAATAAGAGAAAACTTCCGGCCATACTTATCCCCAATATACCCAAAAACAGTTGCCCCAAAAGGACGAGACACATAAGCCACAATAAACGTAAGCCATCCAGACTGAAAATCACTGATCACTCCTGGAGGAAAAAAAACATGTCCAATGCTTTCTGAAAAAACAGCGTAAAGCATAAAATCATAAAATTCCAGCGCTGTACCAATGATACTGGCAAAGATCACTTTTGATTTATTCATTCACACATACTCCTTGGCTTACACTGCATTAAAAACACGCAAACATATAAAACTTATACACTTAAATTTCGGAGCATCGTAGCGTGTAAAAAAAAATTTGGCAAGCTATTGAGGATTTTATCAGGAAAATCAATAGATAAACTTAGCTTATTTCTAAAAATTAACGCAAACAATGCCTGCGCACCAGACCTCTCGCACCACGAATCAAACGAATCATATTCTGCTCATGGCTTTCCGTCCCCGCAGAAAAAACCGGCCAATAGTCTGGGTCAAACTGCAAAAAATACGCCGTCATCTGCTGCTTCACCTCTTCAGAGCAAATCTGCTCGCCAACTCTTTTTTCCTTGTCTGTTAACGGTTCCTCCTTTTTTGTTTCAGGAAACCCTAAATTCTCCAAACTTTCCCGCGTTAACGCCACAAGGTTTCCTTTTTCTGAATCAGACAACTCTGGCACCACAGCAAGCATTTCTTCTGACACGCAGCGTCCAAGCTCTTTTTCTGCCAATTCTTTCCAAAAAAACAACGGCCCTGGATCCGTTTTTCGCCCCGGTGCAATAGAGCTATGTGCCAAAATATTTTTTGGGTCCAAGTTATGCTTTTGACGCAAATACTGAGTAAGCTTCAAAACCGTTTCTTTCTGCTCTGGCTTATATTTTTCAAACACATCAAAGTCCCAAAACTCAGAAGACTGCAATCCATTAGCATACCCAGGGCAATGCACCTCTATCCCTAAAGAGATTTTATTTAATCCTTTTTCACACCCTTGAAAATGTGTCCCCCAATCAGCCCCTTGGCTATCTCCTGCATGAAAAGCAACCTTTTCCGG
>CAYGMA010000094.1:0-1456 GCA_964351045.1 uncultured Holosporaceae bacterium
GTGATTTCTCTAGATGTGTAGGCATTGAGATAGCCTCCAACTTGCTCGATAGACTCAGCAATATCTTTTGCACTCCGGGTTTTTGTACCTTTAAAGGCCATATGCTCTAAAAAGTGGGCGGCGCCATTTATATGAATAGGTTCGTTTCGGCTGCCTGTTTTAACCCAAACACCAAGGGAGACTGTTTCAACGTGGGAAATGGTATCGCTTACCACTTGAATACCATTGGAAAGACGTGTGTGTTGTATGCTCATGCTTTAAGATTGATTTATTTGATGAACAAATGTAACGTGAGAGCGAAAAAATGTAAAACAAAAAGAATTACAACACATTTCTAAATCTATGACTCATTTTCAATCTCCTGCTCTTCAAGAACTTTCAGCCCGTGGCTTCCTTTATCAATGCTCAGATTTTGAGGCATTGGATGCCCAGATGGCTCGTGAATCCATCACCTTTTATTGTGGGTATGATGCGACAGCAAAAAGCCTTCATGTTGGAAACCTGCTGACCATTATGGCTGCACGTGTTTTGCAAAAACATGGTCATCGCCCGCTTATTTTGACAGGAGGTGGTACCACAAAAATCGGGGACCCAACGGATAAAGCAGGTGATCGCAAGATGCTTGCAGAAGAAGAAGTGGCTCAAAATATTTCTGGGATTAAGCGGTCTTTGTCTACGTTTATTGATTTTTCTGAAAAAGGGGCTTCAGGGGCTGTTCTTCTAAATAATGATGATTGGTTGAAGCACTTACACTATCTTGAGTTTCTTCGGGACTATGGGCCGCATTTTACCATTAATCGTCTTTTGGCGTTTGATAGTGTGAAAACGCGCTTGGACCGGGAATCGCCTTTAAGCTTTTTAGAGTTTAATTATATCTTGATTCAGGCGTATGACTTTCTTCATTTGAATCGAACCTACAACTGCCAACTTCAAATAGGTGGATCTGACCAGTGGGCTAACATATTGAATGGACATGAATTGGTTCGAAAAATTGAAAAGAAGCCTTCCTATGCGTTGACGTTTCCGTTGATTGCAAATGCCTCGGGTCAGAAAATGGGAAAAACTCTTTCTGGCGCTGTGTGGTTGAATGCCGACATGATGACGCCGTATGATTACTGGCAATTCTGGCGAAATGTGGATGATGCCGATGTGGTGCGCTTCATGAAGTTTTATACGGACTTGCCAGTAGAACGTATTCAAGAATTTGAAACCATGGGTGGGGCTGCCTTAAACGATGCAAAAAAGGTTTTAGCTGATGAAGCAACAACTTTGGCGCATGGAGCCGCGTGCTTGCAAGAGATTCATGCCACGGTTGCAACCTTGTTTGGAGCACAATCGCAAGAGATAACCCACGAAGGAGAAGATGAGCGTGGCAATGCGGTGATTAAAACAGCGGCACCGTTGGTTCAAATTGCTGAAGAAGACGGTTTTTGCCTTGTCCATCTCTTCAAGGTCC
>CAYGMA010000094.1:1466-4574 GCA_964351045.1 uncultured Holosporaceae bacterium
AGAAGAGTTTAAGGCAGGGTATTCTTTGATTCAGGGATTGAATGCGCTGGAGTTTGTGAAAAGCAATGGAGAAGCGCGGCGTTTGATTCAAGGGGGCGGTTGCCGTGTGAATGATGAAAAAGTTTCAGATGTTGATCGGTCGTTGAGTGAAGCGGATCTGCAAAAATACCACCTTATTAAAGTGGCCGCAGGCAAGAAAAAAATGGGTTACCTCCAGGTGGTGAAATGACCTATGTCGTGACGGATAAGTGCATTCGTTGCATTTATACGGACTGTGTGGAGGTTTGCCCTGTAGATTGCTTTTTTGCCGGGGAGAACATGCTGGTGATTGATCCAGAGATCTGTATTGATTGTGGTGTGTGTGTGCCGGAATGCCCGGCCGAAGCCATCATTCCAGATACAGAACCAAACACAGAAAGCTGGGTTGAGTTAAACCAAAAATATGCCAAGCTTTGGCCCAACATTGTGGAGAAAAAACCACATCGTCCTGATGCCAAAGAATGGGATGGCGTGGACGGCAAGATGAAATATTTTTCTGAAAAGCCTGGGGAAAGTTAGTTGTTTGGTTGCTTTTTAGCTGGTTCTAGACTTATGTAGTTGCGTTTCTTTTTTTACCCATATATCCTAAAATCAAGAGTTTAAATGGGGAGGAAAAAGTGAAAAAGTATAATATTTTCTTTGTGCTGGTGTTTTTTTGTGGAGCTTCTATTAAAGCGGGCGTTGATCAAAAACCGAGTTATCAAGGCTGGTCTCAAGCATTAGGCAATATTTTTAGCGCTGGAAAAAATAGTTGTCTTGGACCAAGTAGCTTTAATATCAGTTTAAGAAAAGAGCTGAGGAACAATAAAAATCTAATGCTCTCCTTTTCAGATTATAGATACGATGCTGGTCTTGAAAAGCCGGTGCATGCTTTTGTGAAGGTGGACAATAAAGAAACCAAGAAGTCTTATTTTATTTTTGCTCCAGCTCATGATGTGTCTCCTGAAGGTGAAAAGAAAACACCTATTTTAGGGCTTGTTTCTGGGAATTTTCCCCTTTATAAGGCTCTGAAGGTTCTATTCACTTCTTACAAAAAAGATAAGAAAGCTACAGTTTCTTTTATCCCTTTAATCTTAACAGGGCGTAAGCATTGGGTTTTATTAGAAATACGAGGAAACTGGTCTGAGAGAATTATTGATGTCTCCTTTATTGACTCAAAAGGGCCGCATGCGCTTGTGTTTAGTGTTGACCATTTGAAAAAAGCTTTTTCAGACTCTCCCTTTGGTCAGGATGGTTTTTCTATTCGGTGGAAAAATTATCAACTGGGACATCAAGGCCTTCTTAACCGAACCGATTGTGGGTATTTTGTGACTGAATATCTTCTTAAATTGCTTTATGGGGAATCAGTTGCTGATTTAAAAACACAAAAAATAACTGTGAAAAAAAGGAGATAGCTATGCGTTTTAATGTTTTCATGATTCTTTTTTGTGCGGTGGTTTTTTCAATAAATATAGGAGCTGAAGCGAAACCAAGACTTTGTTCCCCTTATTGCAGGTGGACTTATAATAGGCTTAAAGATTGTGCTTATGTCTCTAATTCAGAGTGTAATAGTGGAAAAGCGTTTGTTATTGTGACGTATAAGCCAAATTGCTTTAATGGGGTTTTTACTGATGGTGGAGGAGAAGAGGTGAACAGTGCGTGCATTAAAAACAAAGAAGGCATGAAAGTATGCGGTAATGCTGAGACTCTTTTGACAGAAATAAAGGCCAAAAACTTGATCCAGAAATGTGTTCAAAAGATTCATCAAAGTACTGTTTAAGCTCTAGGTGCTAGAGTCGCAGGATTATACACTTTTTGTTTTTGTTCGATTTTTTCTTAGATATTACTTTACCTAGACTTTAAGTGGTTTTTTGCTTCCCAGGCTCGAACTTTTTTACGTGCAGTGTTAAACAATTTTTCATAGTTTTGTCTAGAGGAAATGGTTGTGAATGCTGTGTTCTGGCGGCTTCTCTCTACGTATGGTTTTTTTTCTCCTTTCTACTCAACGCCCTGGGGCTTGACCTCAGGGTTGTACGGTAGAAGTTGAAGGGATGGAAAAAGAAGAGGCGTTTCGCCTCCTTAATCACTGGACTCCGCGATCAAGTCCCGGAGCGTAGGGAGAGGGAGACAAGGCTTTTTTATGAATTTAGCTGTGCGTCAATTCATTAAGATAAATTCTAAGGGTTGCTCTTGTGTTTGCTTTGCAAATAAAAACCCCATGGACTTTAATGAAGTCTATGGGGTTTTTTGTGTATTAGTTTTTATGAACTCTTGTCTTGTTTTTTAGAGTTCTGGTTTTTTTCTTAGTAGTATACAATTTTATTTTTTGCTGCTTCTAGCGCTTCTTTTTCTGTTTTTCCCTGCTTGATTGCGTTTTTGTAGGTTTTTCTCGTTGTCCACCAATTTTTGACTTTTTTATGGTTTTTACCGCAGGGGCAATGCCAGTGTGAGTTTTTCTCTGAATCAATGCAAAAATCAAAGTTTTGCCAATAGTCCTTATTGTTTTTAACGCACTTAAAACACTCTTCTTGATGGCCTACAACACTATTATTATTTCCACTCGTTCTGCAGTCACAAAAGGCGCGTTTTTTGTCTGCGTTAGGTACGCACTTGGATGCCTCCACCTGGTCAAATGCGAAAAAGGCAGTGAATAAAGCTGCTGCCATGAATAGATAGTTTTTTTTAACGTTAAGCATAAAATTAATCCTCCTAAAGATTTTTAAAGGTAGTCTCTTAAGAGCTTCATGCTCCCTTGATTTTACCATGGTTAAGGGCAGGGGGGAGTCACTTTAGAATCTCTTGCTACCCAGTTTTGGATAGAATGTTTGAGGTGATTTCTTCGTTTAAAGAGTACAGCCTCCTGCGTTATTAAATAGTCTAGCTTAAAAATTTCTTTTGTCAAAATGAATGTGTGTTGATTTGTTTTCCTGTATTTTTCTTGCGCATCGGTTGAATTCGCTTTATAGTCGCGGCATCAAAATGTCGGAGTGTAGCGCAGCCTGGTAGCGCACCACGCTGGGGGTGTGGGGGTCGTGGGTTCAAATCCCGCCGCTCCGACCACTTTTTTACATGAATGATGCTACAAGATAA
>CAYGMA010000095.1:0-2299 GCA_964351045.1 uncultured Holosporaceae bacterium
TTAGCTATAGCTAAGAGCTATTTTCTAGAAGGTTTTTCCACTCTTCTTCAGAGAGAATTTTGGTGCCAAGTTTTTCGGCTTTTTTTACTTTGCTTCCTGGGTTTTCACCAACAACTAAAAAGGTTGTTTTTTTACTTAAAGTTGAACTGATGTTCCCCCCTTTTTCACGCGTAAGAGTTTCTGCCTGACTACGAGGCATGGAGAGCGTTCCTGTGAATAAAAAAGAGTGGTCATTAAGGTCTGTTTTTACTTGAGGGGTTGCAGCGGCTTTTTTGATTGTCAGGAGTTGAAGAAGGTCTTTTACCAATTGGTGGTTTACTGAAACCTGGAAGAAGTTTTGTAAGCCTTCGACGATTTTTTCTCCGATACCGTCAATGGAAAGGAGGCTTTGCGAAATGGGACTTTCGAAAGATTCTTCATGAAGAAGCTCTTCCATGGCGGTAAGCCAATTTTGAGGAGTTTCATAAAAATCTGCCAACAGTCGGGCTGTTTCTTCCCCGATGAAGCGAATGCCTAAGGCATAAAGAAACCGGTCAAAAGAGATTTCTTTTTTCTCTCGGATGGCCCCAAAAAGATTTTCCGCAGACTTTGGCCCCCAGCCGGGTTTTAACCGCAGAGGAGTCAGAGATGTTTTGTCGCGTTCTTCAAAAGAAAAAATATCTAAGGGTGTTTTGATGAATCCTTGCTCCCAAAAGAAATCAATGCTTCTTCCACCAAGTCCATCAATATCAAATCCTTTTTTTGAAACGAAATGCTTTAGCTTTTCTTTTAGCTGTGCTTGGCATTTAAATCCGCCTGTGCACCGTGTGTACGCTTGATCATCCTCTCGAATGGCAGGGCTTTGACAGACAGGACAGTGTGTTGGAAAAGCATAAGGGGCAGATCGATTTTCTTTTGGAATTACTTTTAGGATTTTTGGAATGACATCTCCAGATCGTTCGACCAAAACACTGTCTCCAACGCGGAGGTCTTTGCGGGTTATTTCGTCTGCATTATGAAGCGTTGCATTTCGAATGATGGCGCCGTTTAGAAGAACTGGGGCTAGGCGTGCGACGGGTGTTAAAACACCGCCACGGCTTACTTGAATATCAATGGCTTCAAGTGTTGTTTCTCCAATTTCAGCTGGGAATTTATAGGCGATGGCCCACCGCGGGGAGCGTGCGATAAATCCTAATTCTTCTTGAAGAGATAGATCATTGACCTTTAAAACAAGGCCATCGATATCAAAATCTAATTGATCACGATTGGCTAAGATTTCTTTGTAAAATGTAAATAATTCTTCCGGGTGGGAGCCTAAAAAATTCTTGGAAATAGTGGAAAAACCCCAGTTTTTTAAGGATAGAACAAGATCTTTTTGTGTCTTAAACGGGATAGAATCCAGCACAAGATCATAGGCAAAAAACTGAAGAGGGCGTTCTGCTGTGACAGAGGCATCTAATTGCCGCAGTGAACCTGCTGCAGCATTTCTTGGGTTGGCAAAAAGAGGAAGGCCTTTTTCTTCTTGTTGTTTGTTAAACGCTTGGAACGCAGACTTTGGGAAATACGCTTCTCCTCGCACTTCAAATCGTTGGGAGGGGTAGGGTGCATTTAACGTGTGGGGAATGTTTTTTATTGTTTTGATATTTTCGGTGATGTCCTCTCCTTCTTTCCCATCACCTCGTGTGGCGCCACGAACCAAAAACCCGTTTTCATAAGTGAGAGCTAAAGAAAGGCCATCAATTTTAAGTTCTGTATAAAATTCAATGGAGCTGTTTTCATCTCTTTTTAAAAAACGGTTGAGACGGGCATGAAACTCGTGAATTTGATCTTCTGAAAAGGCGTTGTCCAGCGAAAGCATAGGGCGCAGGTGAGTGACCTTGGAAAATTTTTGACTTTCCATTGATGCGCCCACGCGTTGACTCCGACTGAGGGGGTGAATATATTCTGGAAAAAGGGTTTCTAAGGCTTCTAATTCCAAGCAAAGGGCGTCATAGGCTTCGTCAGAAATGAGGGGGTTGCCTTGATAATAGAGTTGATCATGTTTGAGAATATCTTCTGAGAGCTGTGCTATTTTAGTGCGCGCTTCTTGGCTTGAAAGAGTTTTATATTTTTTGAGGAGTGCCTCTGAGATCATTTTTTTGCTTCTTCTGATTTGTTAAGGGAAGCGTCTGTGAGAAGAGATTGAGCAGCGGAAAGCGTTTCTGGAGTGATTTTTGCCCCGGAGAGCATGCGGGCAATTTCTTGGAGACGTGTTTTATCTGTTAAGAGAGAAATCACGCTGACGCTTTTATGATCTTCATGGCTCTTATCAACGAGGAAG
>CAYGMA010000095.1:2309-4571 GCA_964351045.1 uncultured Holosporaceae bacterium
GCTGCAACTTGAGGCGCATGACTGATGGCAATCACTTGATGGTTTTTTCCAATAACTTTTAAGCACGTTCCAACAGCATTTGCAACAGCGCCGCCAACACCTTTATCAATTTCATCAAAGAAAAGGGTGGGACATTTTTTTAAATGAGACGTTGCCTTTTCAAAGGCAAGCATGAGCCTAGAGCGCTCTCCACCTGAGGCTGTTTGGTGCAGAGGCGTGAAGGGAAGATCAACGTTCGAACGCACCAGGATATCAAGCCCATAGGTTCCTTTGCTAGACCAGCTGGACTCAGGCAATGGGGTTAAGGTAATTTTTAGGCGCATTTTTTCCAGCATAAGGGCTGGGAGCTCTTTTTGAACGCTGGCTAAAAGATGCTCTGCTGTTTCTTCACGCTTTTTGAAGAGGGTTTCAGAGGCTTCAATGAAGTTATTTAAGGCCTCTATGTTTTGGTCTTCATGTTTTTTCAGGGCCTCATTGCTGTGAGAGAGAGAAGAAGATTGTGTTTGAAATTCTTGTAGCTTTTTAGGCAGGTCTTCAACAGAGCAGTGATATTTGCGCGCAGCCCCTCGGAGTTGGTGTAGACGCGTTTCGAGAGCGTCTATGTCGTACTCTTGTGCGGAAAGGCTTTCATGTAGTTTGCTTGTTAGTTGATCGTGTAGTGAGGCGTTTGTTTCAGAAAGAAGATCTAGCTTTTGCTGAATTTGTTCTGTGAAGGTGGCGTCTTCTATTTTATGGAGCTTTTTGGAAACCTTATATGTTTGAGAAAGAAGGGTATCTTCAGCACCGAGGATAGATAAACACTCTTGCAACGCATGGCTGGTTTCTCCTTGCGTTTTTGCTAAGTGACGGGTTTGGAGAATCTTTTCTTCTTCATTTTCTTCTGGAGACAGAGCTTCTAATTCTTGGCGCGCGGCTTCAATAAATTCTTTTTCTTGCTCTAACTGTTGCAGGTGATCTTTTAAAGTTTGAAGCGCTCTTTCTGTTTTTTTCCAGGCTGAATGTGCCTCTTCTAAGGTTGTTTTTAAGTCATAAAGATCTCCGGCTCTATCTAGAAGGTCTGTTTGCGCTTGAGGGGAGAGAAGAAGATCAAACTGATTTTGCAACGAGAAGAGCAGGGGGCGTAATTCTTTGAGAAATCCAACAGTGATAGGCACTTCATTAAGATAGGCTCGGGTTTTTTGGTCTGGCGTGAAGAGACGCCGAACAACCAAAGGCTCCTCTTCCGGAACAGAGATATCACGGCTTTTTAAAAAAGAATATACGTCAGAAGGTGGCTCGAAAACACCAGAAATACTGAGAGGTTCTTGAGGATTTTTTAGAGATGTAGAGGAGAGTTTTTCTCCAAATAAAAACAAGAGGCTTTTTAAAACAAGAGATTTTCCGGCACCTGTTTCTCCTG
This sequence comes from uncultured Holosporaceae bacterium, assembly GCA_964351045.1. GTDB lineage: Bacteria > Pseudomonadota > Alphaproteobacteria > UBA7879 > UBA7879 > UBA7879. Next base: position 3,709 of record CAYGMA010000095.1, read on the forward strand.
TGATGACATTGAATCCGGATTGGAACTCTAGAGTTTGATGTTCCAGGGTGATGAAGTTCTGTATGGTCAGTTGGCTAAGCATTAGCCCCTCTGATCAGTTGTTGCCTTTTTCTGGGTAGTTGGTGGTGTTAAATTATGATCCTCAAGAAGCTGATAAGTTGCTTGATACCATTTATTACCAGGATAGTTATGCCCCAGAACTGCTGCATTTTTTAGCGCTTCATCTTTCATGCCAAGCGTTAAGAAAATTTCGACACACCGGTGAAGAGCTTCAGCAACATGTGAGGTGGTTTGATGGTTGTGGATGACATGAAGGAAACGCACAAGAGCAGCCGTTGGGATTTTTTTATTTAAGTAGAATCGACCAATTTCCATATCTTGACCGGCTAAATGTTCTTTGCACAAGTCAATTTTAAGTTTTGCATCCCGAGCATAAATAGATTTTGGATGTTTTTTGATCAGCATTTTAAAAGCTTTCAGCGCGTCATACGTCATGCTTTGATCGCGTTCAACACCTGTGATTTGGATGTAATATGTGAGCCCCAGCAAATAGCGGGCATAAGGGGCATAGGCGCTATTTGCCTGAATTTGAAGGAAGTTTTCTAAGTTGGCAATGGTTTGCTCATATTGGCCGGCTTTATAGTAGGCATAGGCAGCCATGAGCTGTGCTTTCATTGCCCAAGGGGAGAGAGGGTAAAAGCGTTCAACGTTTTCGAATTCTTTTGCGGCGGCTTTATACTCTTTTTCTTCTACAAGTGTGGTCATGGCTCTGTCGTATAACGATCTGAGAGAAGTGCCCTCTTTGGGTTTTTCAACTTCTTTGGAAGCGCATTGGGCCAAAAGAAAAAGGAGGGCAAGAATAA
>CAYGMA010000096.1:0-4559 GCA_964351045.1 uncultured Holosporaceae bacterium
CTTCTTGTTTAAAGAGTGCACACTTAAACATGTTGATATCATGGGAAAAGACCACTTAAGACTTACGCTTTCAAATGGATTTGGCAGCACAAAAACAGCTCTTCTTTTCAAAGCATTTGACTCTCCTTTAGGCCCTCTCCTCTTAGAGAGCATCCGAAAAAAAGCCGATGTCGTTGGCTCCCTCAAAACCAACACCTATCAGGGCAGAACGTCTCTTCAAATTCTTGTTGAAGATGTGAAGATTCACACCTGACGCGCAATCATCACCCCATCGCCAAGAGGCAAAATCTGCGCCGTCACAGACGACTTGTTTTTCACATACGCATTAAACTCATCCAGCGCCCGTGCAAGTTTATGATCACACTGCGGCAGATGGCATGTTTTGAACCCTAATACATTGTCCACCACAATCACTGCATTGGGCGATGCGCACAAGTTCAAACACTGATCAAAATACCGCTGATACTGTTTCTTATTGGCATCAATAAAAAAGAAATCAAAAGTTTTTCCCTCTTGCACAAACCCGTCTAAAACAGCGTCGGCTTCCCCTTGAACAAACTCAATCACCTCTTGCTTGCCATCCTGGGTCCAATGCGCTTTAGCGAGATCAATCAACTCATCTGACTTATCCACTGTGATGATCTTCTCTCCCTGAAAAGGTTGAGCCATCCACAACGTGCTATACCCCCCAAAGGTTCCCAACTCTAAAATCCGTTGCGGTTGATGCAGGCTCACCAAAAACGATAAAAACTGCCCCGTGATTGGATCAACCATGTTTTGAAAATTTGAATGTGCCTGTTCGATGGCCGTCCGCAAGTCTTTCAATACCGTCGGCTCATCTGCACTTTTTTCTCGGCAGTAACTGCTTATATCTTCTGGTAAAAAAGTCATATGGTCATCTCCAGTTTAAATCTTATAAATACACATAAAAAAGCCCTCAAACGAGGGCTTTTTTTATAGAGCTAGCGTCTTATCTCTATTATTTTTTCTTTTTTACACTCTTCTTTTTCTGCAAGACAACTGCGCCCTTATTATCCGTGTACCACTTCCCAATACCAGGATAAAGAAGCGTGTTTAACAAGAGTGCTTGATTGATCTCGCCTATTGATTTACAGGCCTGAGGGCTATAAATTTTAAAAGTCATTTTACATATTTTAGGATTTGTTCTTTCTCCCATATGCTGAGCGATTGCACAAATTTTTTGCGTATCATCCGTTATTTCAAAAAATGCATTTCTTAAGTTTCTCACCGTCACCAAGCAATTTGACAACTGTACAAAATCTAAATCACCACAGCGTAATGTTGGCTTTTTCTGCCCTTTTCTCTTAACAAGTTTTTGAGCACAACTATTTGTTTTTTTATCGAAAGCTGGAGACATCTCAAAATCGCTAAAATCTCCATTTTTCTCAGCTATTTTAGTTGAAACATACCCTTCCACCCTTGGGAAAACACACTCAAAACAACTGTTGCCATCTGCTAAAAGCCCTCCTGAATAAAAAGCGATCGCCCCAAAAACAAAAGATATTTTTTTATAATTCATCATAAATACTCCCTTAATTAAACTTTTCATAAGCTTACATCACAATAAGGTTAAATCCTACTTTTTTTTACCCACCCCAGCCTACTGAAACAGCTGCCAGAGAAATAAATCCTCAACACGGTGAAAGCTTGCAAGCGGCACATTTTGATTTTCAACAAAAGAACATGCCCCAAAGCGCCAAGGGGTAAACTGCTCTCGAATTTGTCGTAAAAAATTCACCCCATAAGAAGCCCCAAACAACGTCAGTAATTCTTGAGAAACCCATTCTCCTTTGTTCTTATCATACCCGTCAGAAAAGTCTGGGGCATCCAATACACTCGAAGCCCGAGGGAAATAGCCAAAATACTCGTCCAACCCATAAAACTGAAGCCCCATAATTGGTTGAGGCGCCAACTTTTTTTTCACTGATAGAATCACCTCTGCAGAAATTTTCTTTTCCTTCTCTTTGAAAAGCGCGCCAATATGTTCAAAAAATAAAACATTTTCTAGGGATTCCAGCTTATTCCCCGCCACAGAAAGAATGTCATGAAAGCTTACTAAAACGTTTCCCAACGCCAAATCATCTGAATCAAAATGAAAAACAAATCCATTTAAATCAGGAAGTGTTTTCAGCGTCGCATTCACATCGTGCCCTGTAATAAGAGTCATCTTTTTTGTCAGCGCCGTCACAAAAAACTGGAAGAGTTTTTTTTCAGTGCCATAAACACCTAACGGCATATGCACCAACTGAAAAAAGTCAGACGGTAACGCCCCATGACAGGCAGGACACACCCGTTCTTTGGTTGGCGTTGCACACGCATCACAAAGAACCCTCGAGTCATCATCCATCCGTTTTAAGAATGCCTTAGAAGAAGACCGTTTTTTCACTTTGATCAAACGACCTTTTTTCCCCTCTCCCTTTGATCCAAAGAACTCTTGATACGCTTCATCTGCTTCATGAGCACACACTTGAGGCAAAGCGCTACACCGAAAAAGAGCCTGCTCTTTTTCAAACGCACACAAACAATAAGGACACGTATAAGCTTGTTTTGCCTTAAACATTTAGTGCAATGCCTCCATGTTCAAATTAATGAGCCTTATCTTATCATAAAAAGAACAATCCTGAAAAAAAAGACTCGCATATGGATAGAAGGCATGTTCTCCCGTAAACTTTAACTGCAAAAGGGTTTCTCCTTTTTTACACGCCACTTCTCCCAGCTCAGTCAAAACCACCCCATTTTCATCCAAGAAGGATAACGGTCTTTCGGGGTGTGACTGAATAGAAACAGCTGGCAAGGTGAAATCTTCAGAACTAAAAAGCTGTAAAAATAAAACTGTTTCTGCCCCCCTTTTTTCCGTAAAAAACACATATTTAATTTCTGGGAAAGGCATGGGCGCCTTAAAGTGTCGAGGCGCCCCAACATCAATAACACGACCACACACTTCATACCCTGGGAAAACGCTAAAAAATTGCTGCTTAGATACCTTTGGAAAAAACACCGTCACAAACTTTGAATAAATATGAGGCCGCTTAATCACCTGGTAAAGCTGCGTTGTTTCGCTTTCATTGGGTGTTTCAGGAAATTTCTTTGTATGAGACGCAAAAATCAAATGCGACACCCGCGTCCCGCTATCTTCTTTCTGATTTTCAATGGGCCAAGGGAAAACAATTTCCCAATAATCTCGATGCTCAAAAACCCGCTCTAAGCCAGAGTGATGAATACGATCCTCCTTACAAAGAACCTCTCTAAAACAGCTCTGAATCTTTTCGGCCAGGTTTTCTTTATAAGCCACTGGCGCATAAGATTCTGACCAATTCTCAACCACATAAGCATCTTCATCTTCCAAAGCCGCTGCCCTCAGGCGCGTCCACTCATATTTTTCCCGACTAAACCGTAAAACCTTGTTTTTATACGGCTCAAATATGTCTTCTCCGTCGCACAAAGCGTCAGTCCACAAATCCGCCGCCTGGTAAAGTGTGTTGTTTTTTTCAGCGGCTTGAAAAGCCTTCAAAACTTCACCCTTCTCTTGGGCTCTTGCCACATGCGCTTTAATAGGCTCTTCCTCAATCAAAAGATCTGTTGCAAAGCGTGAACCATGAAACCGTGGATAAGCCTCCCATGCTTTCAGCAAGTCTAAGAAAGCCTCTTGATTCAGGATCTTTTTCTCAAAAATCTTATAGATTTTTGCTTGGCTTTCCATTCCCTTCAAACGGTCATGAACTTCTTGTGTCTGAAGAAATCCCTCTACCCAGTCTTTATTGGCCTGAAACCATTGAAACAAATCAAAATCATCTCCATGCCACAAACTTTTAAAATCAGCCCAAGCGCGAAGTCTTTTCCTAGAAAGCTTCACACGCTGAACAAGCTCTTGGTCGGCCTCTGAAACCACCTCTTTTTTCTTTAAAGCGTCAAATAACGTTCCAATTTGTTTTTCATCATCCACATAAGCTTTTTTAGCTTGAAAGCGCTGATCACACGCTTCAATCACCTTAATAAGATGCTCTTTTTCCCGGTCAATAACCTGGAGAGATGTTAAAAACCCTTGCAGAGATTTTCCATTAATGCGCTCTCCTGGATGCGCAGAAAATACATGCAACGTTGGGTTTTCTTTCCATGCTTTTAAAATCATATCTGGAGACGTTCCTGGCTTCAGACACAGATCTTTAAACGCATCCAGCTTTTTCAAATCCGCCATTAAACGCGTCATCTTTTCACGGTAAGAGGCGAGTTTTTCTTCCTGCTGGATTTCTGGGTTTTGCTCCCAAAGGACACCCATTTTTCTGTAGTCATGCTTTTTTGCAGCGTCTTCAAATGCTTGAACCAGGTCAAAGTTTGAAGCTTGCTGTAAAGTTGGAAAAGCATCATATCCAACCTTATCTGACCGAGCACACCACGTACATTTGTGCTTAAAATCATAGGTGTAGTGATTGCCGTTTTTCGAACACTTTTTCAACTGAGGAAGCGCCTCTGATAAAAGCTGACACCATTGCTTGGCTGAAACTCGTTGAGAGGGATCTTTATGCCCTTGGTTAAATGTT
>CAYGMA010000097.1:0-1106 GCA_964351045.1 uncultured Holosporaceae bacterium
CATTCCCGGAAATCCTGCGTCAATAGGTGTTACTTGCGTATTAGGCTCTCCCGCAAACACGGTTGTAGCCCGCGAAAAAAGCTTCGTGTTAGCTAAGACTTGCGCATGAATTTCAAGGCCGATCACGACTTCCCATGCACCATTATCTGTATGAACTAACGATCTTAATGAATTGGCTTCAGACATTATTCTATCTCTTGCATTAGCGTATTTTTAAACTCAAACTCACGCTCCAAATCAAGCGCTGCATTAAAAAGCAGATTTTCTTCAAAAGAGTTTGCAACAAGCTGTACGCCCATCGGCAAGCCTGATTGTGTTAATCCAACAGGCAACGATAAAGCTGGCATACCCGTCAGATTAGCCCCCACTGTAAACATATCCGAATAATACATTTCCATGGGGTTTGAGACTTTTTCCCCCAGCGCAAAAGGAGGTGTCGGCGTTGTTGGTGTGAGCAATAAATCAACCTCATCAAAAACAGAACGCATTTCTTGGAAAATCATATTTCGAACCCGGAGACCTTGCACATAAAAGGTATCATATGCGTCCGAAGAAAGAACAAACGTTCCAACCATAATCCGTCTTTTCACCTCTTCACCAAACCCTAACGTACGAGATTTAAGATACGTTTCTTCAAGGGTTTTGCCTTCAATACGTGTGCCATAGCGAATGCCATCATACCGCTCTAGGTTTGAAGAGGCTTCTGCCGGCGCAATAATATAATAGTTTGCGAGCGCCTTATTAAGATGCGGCATAGACACTTCTTTTATCGTTGCGCCCATTCCTTCTAAAACTTTTGCCGTATTGAGCCAACAGGTTCTCACCTCTTCATTGGTGCAGATATCTAAAAATTCCACAGGCAACCCGAAGGTCAGATCAGCAATAGATCCTTTTTTCTCAAACTTAAACGGCGGTAATTTAGCGGTACTTGAATCATTTTTATCCACCCCACTCATGGTTTCAAACAAATGAATGCTGTCTTGAACAGTTGCTGTCAACGGGCCCGCTTGATCTAAAGAAGAGGCAAACGCAATAATACCATAGCGAGAACAGCGCCCATACGTCGGCTTAAAGCCAACCAACCCATTAAAAGCTGCTGGTTGACG
>CAYGMA010000097.1:1116-1496 GCA_964351045.1 uncultured Holosporaceae bacterium
CCCCTGTATCTGTTCCAAGAGACCCAAGAGCCATGCGCGCTGCAACAGCTGCTGCAGATCCACCAGAAGACCCACCTGGTGCATACTCTTTCAACGGTGCAGTCTTATCTTTCCACGGGTTAATCGTTGGGCCATAAATACTATTTTCAGTGGAAGACCCCATGGCAAATTCATCCATATTGGTTTTTCCAAGAGAAATACAGCCCGCTTCTTTTAAACGGTGTGTAATGGTTGATTCATAAAAAGGCCTAAATTCTTTCAAGATTAAAGAACACGCTGAGGTAACTTCACCTTTTGTTGCAAAGTTTTCTTTCACTGCTAAAGGAAATCCTTCAAGAGCTCTCAACTCTTGCCCTGCCTTAATGCGCGCATCAGCCTTT
>CAYGMA010000097.1:1506-4559 GCA_964351045.1 uncultured Holosporaceae bacterium
GCCCTTGCCGCTTCTTCTAAAGCAACATCAAAAGAGGTCTGTGTGTAAGCATTCAAATGCTGGAGCGCCTCTGACCGTTGTTTGTAAGAGCCAACAACATCAGAAGGAAGAATCTCTTTTGATTGATAGCCTTTTAAAAGATCTGTGAAACTTAATTTCGTTAAATCCGTCATGCACCTTGCCTTTTATTACTCAATGACTTTATTCACTTTAAACATGGTATGCTCTGCAGACGGCGCATTCGACAGAATCTCTTTTTGCAGATTTGTCGTTTCCGGGCAATCTGGATACATACCTTGCTGCAAGTCAGGAAAATTTTCCATAGGATTTGCAAGGGGTTCAACACCTTCAGTCTTAATTTCTTGAAGTGTCTCAACCCAGTCAAAAACACGTCCAATACGTGTTACAAATAAGTCATGATCTTCACGGGAAATTTCAAGAGAAGATAAGCGGGCCGCGCGTTCAATATCAGAAGTCTTAACAGTCATCTCTTATATCGCATTTGTTTGGGTGTAACCTACCTCAATTGGTAAAATTAAATCAAGCAAAAGATGTGCTAGCTTCAAGGAAGCAATAAAAAAGAAGTCGTATCAAAAAATAAGTTGAAAAATATTTACTTGTTCTTATAGTTTGAAAATTATTTATTTGGCAGACTATACTTATGAAAAACATTTTACTTTTACTTTTTTTTCTTCCTTTCGCGTCATTTTCTATGATGAACATGGAAGATGATACAGACACAGATCTCACAAGAAGAGCACAAGAATTATCAATACCACCAGAAATCCTAAAAATATCTTCAGAATTAGATAAGGATGGCAGTTTTGCAGATGAACTCATTGCGAACCTCCAGCTTCTGTCAGAGCCCAAAAGAAAAGAAACCCTCCCCTGCGCTGTTCCTCTTATAAGAGAAAACGATACTCTTGTGGATAGGCTCTTTATCATCGATGTCATTGGGCAGTTTATCGAGAAGGTTCCTGATGAATCTGAGAGAAATGAGATCATGAGCCACACGCTTAGCTTTATAACGAACAACATGGGCACCACCTCTATAGCTCTAGCCCTTAAAGATATTCAAGGAATTAAATCACATCTAAGGAGTAAAGTTACGGACTATGCCTGTAGCCTTAGCATGACCGACCAAGATAGATTAAACGTCCTCGAGGCTATAAAAGAAATTTCAGAAATGCACCCAGACTCAGAATCAGAAGCCCAATCAGAAGCCCAACTGGAAAGTGTTATGTCCTGTTGCCAAATAAAAGGACTGATAGAAGATGATATGAATGGCAAGGATATAGCTAGCATTATCAAAAAAGTTAACTCTATTCCTGAAGCTGATAGAGCCGATGTTGTAAAAGGCGCAGTTAAACTCATAACAAAGAGCATGAACATATCAGAGAGACTTCAAATCATAGAAGGCCTTAAATCTATTCCAAAGGATCGAGAAGAAAGTGCCTCCCACGCACTCAGCCTTATAGAGGGTCTAAACATTCAAGGTGCACTCCGTATTATACAAAACATTAGCGGAACACTAAAAGAAAAAAGAGCAGAAGTTGCATCTTGCTCAAGCTCCCTTATAACAAAGGATACAAGCGTCAAAGAAAGAATAACAGTCCTAGCGCTGCTTGAATATTTTATGCCAACAGGCCAAGGCGATCAAATTATGCCCCAAACACACCAAGTCATAACGCCGGATATGGCAGCCGTTACAAAAGCAACTATTTTTTGTGCACTTGCAGAAGTTTCACAGGAGCAGCGTCTCAGCGTTGTAAAAGCTTACAATTCTTTAAAAAAATTTGACTGGCCTAACATCAAAGAAGTAATTCTCATTTTAAAAAATCTAATTACTCAAAACATCAACCTTGAAGAAAGGGTCACTGCTTTTTCAGAACGGCTAGAGCTAGACTTGAAAACACACTATGCTTTGCAGCATGATAAAGATAGACTTTCCTTTCACATGCTTCAGTTGCTTAAAAACCCTCATGCTCCGTTTCACTTGACAACAGATGATGCATTAGAAGGTCCTCAAAATAATACTGCCTAAAAAAACAGAGCGGATTATTTATAAACACCCGTTTTAAAAAAAATAAAACATTCGACTTGAAAAGAAGAAAAAAAAGATTACATGTAGTCATCAAATAAATAATTCACTACATGAAACAAATACTTCTTCCTTCTATTCGTAAATATGTTCTGCACACGATGTTTTTAGCTTCTTTGTTTTTAAGCACCTTTGCAATCAAGAGTGTCCCTGGAGATCCAACCCAAGAGGAAGACGTGTTAATAAAGCCAACTCTTAACACGCTCCCTAAAGAGCTCAAAGTACACATTGCACATCAGCTAGCGAATGAAGATCCAAATAAAGATCCATATGCTTTCAACAAATTATCAGAAGTGTCTAAGGCTTTTCATGAGGTTTGCACTATCGTTAGACGAGCCCGTGAGAAAATTCACCTTTTAGGAAAGAGCCCAACGGAAGACGTCCTTCTTCAAGAAGTCTCTAACGTCATCGGTTTTTTAGGCGCCTTGGGTGAAAAAGAGAAAAAAATCATCAATCCTAAATCTGACTCTCTCCGCGCGCATTTTTTACAAAATATCCAAAGGGGCAGCCTTTATGTTGTTTCAAAAGACTCTCCTCTCTATCCTGTTGCAGAAACTCTTTCATCTGATACTGAAGAAGCAGTAGATACAAGCCTCAACAAAAGATCTCTGGATAGGCTCCTGTTTCATGCGTTTTTTCCAGAAACAGCAACCCAGGAAGAAGCGGAGCAAACAACAACCAGAACAGAAAAAGGCCTCTTACAGATTGCCTTGGCTCATCTTTATGGCTCATGCGAAGTTCTTGGCCAAGAACACGCTTTCAATGCTCTAGCAAGCAACAGAGTCTTTTTAGACACTCTGAAACGCAAAATTATGAATCGCTATACATCTCTGCAATCCTTCAACACAAGCGCAACGCATATTGTCGCCACACAACAGGAGCTTGCAGAAGTCAATCTCCAAACTTTGAATAGGCATTTTGAAACACATCCTGATCACACCTTGTTGCTAGA
>CAYGMA010000098.1:0-4558 GCA_964351045.1 uncultured Holosporaceae bacterium
CTCATCACAGCATTAATTGGCTTCCCCTCAAATAAGCTTGATATAAGTTTAGGTGTGTAAAAAGTTAGAGCAACCCCCTTATAGATAAAATAGACTTGAAGATTTCCTTCATTAAAAAACCCTTCTTTCTTTAGTCTGTTAAAAATACTAAGGGAAAAATTGGTCTTATCTATCCCTCCTATTTTTTTCTCTAGGATTTCCGAAACATCCTCTTCTAGTGTGCCTCTTTCAAGAAAAAACCATGAATATTTATTCAAAGGCAAAGAAGAAACTTCTTTAGAAAAAGGCTCATAAACTGAAAAAATAGTTTTACCTGTTTCAACGTTAAACAAGTGATGACGATAAAAACTAATGTACCCTTGATCAAAAAACTGATGCTGTAAACTCTTTTTTTCATCATCTGTTAATGAAGTTGCATTAATAAAACACCCATGAATAGTATGAGCTGTAATATTAATAAGTGCTCCTGGAGATCCAAGGCTAATTAATGTTTCTGTAAACCTATCCAATCCTTCTTTTTCTAAAAGATGAATGAGGTTTCTAGCAATAATAATATCATAAGAACTGTTCTTTTCTGTTTCTTTAAGGCTTAATTCTAAACAATCCCCCCTTTTTAACTTCATTTTGCGCCAATATTTTTTAGGAAGCTCTTCAAGGCTTTGACGCGCCTCGTCAAGAGCTGGTTTATGCATGTCATTTAGCAAAACAGAGTTTGCGCCCGCTAACAATAAAAGAATAGAAATTTCCCCAGATGCACCTCCAAATTCAATCACATTTTTACCAGAAACATTACTAAGCAAAGCCTCCAATGTTTCAGGAGAGATTGGATATTGAAACACACCTACTTGGTCTTTAGGCGCGTCTTTAATTTTTTTACGTCCTCCTTCTTGCTGATAAATTCGATTCAAAATGACATGAGCTCGAGCATGCTCTTCTTCTGGAAAATACTTTAACAAGTCATCTATATTTGTAGAAAAGGAACTAAGTGAGAATATCAAAGATAAAAAAAACAATCCTGAATTGGGTTTTAACCAATGAACAAATTTAGAAAGAAAAATAAACATAATATAGCTCCTATCAAGCTCATTATGCATTACGCTCAAAATTAAAAAATAAGAAACTTTCAGAAATTTCGCATATATTAAGGAATCTCACTCTACGCGTTTAACGCCTATCATTTTCTTCACTTAAAACTGCTTGTTTTTCACCCCTCACCCCTGAGGTGTTTCAGCGCCTTCGTTAAATGTTTCAGTGCGTTTTCTTTTTAGTTCTCGATAGGCTTCATGGGTAATCAGTGTACCAGGCAAAGCCTTAGAAGAAAAAAGAATCCCATCAACATGATCTGTTTCATGTTGAATCACCCGCGCTAAGAAGCCTTCTGCAATGCCTTCAATACGATTGCCTTCCTTATCATACGCCACGTATTTTATTTTTTCATACCGGTTCACTTCCCCTGCATATTTCTTCACAGAAAAGCACCCTTCATAATCTGGTGACATCTCCGTTCCAATGGGTTCATAAGAAGGGTTTAACCAAAGTGTGCTTGGCATGGTTTGGGTTAAGTCAGGCCTAAATTTTTTATACCGCTCGGGCGCTTCAAAGATGATCACCCGCTTAGGCAGTCCCACTTGAGGTCCAGCAAAAGCGACAATATCTTTCTCAGGCTCACGCCGCGCTTCAAAGTCTTCTAAATTTTTCTTATCTTCTTCCGACAAAGGAAATGTATAAGGCTCCGCCGGCGTTGTTAATATCTCAGGGATTTCGCCTGTGTCTAAATCTGCTTCAACAAATCCTTCTTTTAAAACCATTTGATGTTCTCCTACTTTGTTTTGCATCGTTAACTGTTGTGTGTTTGCAAATGACAGCTCTTGCTCTTTTCTCTGCTCACAGCCAGAAAGCCCAAAAATGAGCACCCCTAAAAGAACTCTTTTACCTGCATGCATTATTGCTTTACCTTCTTTAAAATATCCAAAAACGCTTGAGTGACCTTTTCCCAAGAATTTTTCTCAGCACTTGCCCGACACACCTTTTTATCTAGTTTCAATGCGTCTTGAATAGCTTGTTTTAAGTCCCAATTCAAACACCCTGTTGTATTATTGTCAATGATATCAATGGGCCCTGTCACGGGGAAAGCCGCCACGGGAACTCCACACGCCAGCGCCTCTAAAATCACATTTCCATACGTATCTGTGAGAGAAGGAAAAACAAACACATCGGCACTATTATACCAGTCAGCCAACTCTTCCCCTGTTTTTGCACCCACAAAATAAACGGTTGGATATTTTTTCTCCAACTCCTCTTTTAAAGGCCCTTCTCCAACCACAATTTTCAAACCCGGCAAGTCCAAATCCAAAAACGCCTCTAAATTTTTTTCAATGGCAACACGTCCTACATACAAAAAAATTGGGGGGTTTTTCGAAACGTCCAAATTAGGGTCTGAAGAGGCCATTTTTTGCTCTGAAAACGCCAAAATTTGATCTAAAACACGTGTTTTTTGCTCCCTTTTTGGCCTAAAAAGCTCTAAATCAACAGCTTTTGGCCACAGATAAAGATTCTTAAAACCCTTTGATTCTAGTGACTTTTTTAAGGAATTCGTCGAAACGATGACCCCACTCGATGCCTCATGAAATTGCCGAATAAAATAGTAGCTTAAGTCGCTTGGAATAAGGGTTCTAGCCTCTAAATACTCTGGAAATTTGGTATGAAACGCCGTTGTAAATGGAATAGTGTTGCGAATACAATAACGCCGCATCGCAATGCCAATGGGCCCTTCCGTTGCAATATGTATATGATCTGGCTTTATTTTATCAACTAACGGTGCAAGTTGCGCAGAAAAAACAAGCGATAAACGAATCTCACTATACCCTGGCATGGGCACAGTATAAAACAAACTTGGCTCAATAATATGAACCTCAACACCCTGCTTCTTTAAGTGATGCGCAAGGGTATCATACGTCCGCACAACACCATTCACCTGCGGATGCCATGCATCTGTTGCAATTAAAAGAGACTTAAGATCTGGCTTATCTTTTTGATTTCCCAGATTTTTTTCTACTGTCATGCGCCCCATTCTTGTTAGATAAATAGGCCCGGTAATCAAACAAAGAAAGAGATCCGTCCTCTTCCTCAACAACCGCTGTTCTGTTTTGAACCCAGTCCCCATCATTGCAATAGATAATGCCGTCTATTTTCTTTAAAGCAGGCGAATGAAAATGCCCACACAAAACGCCATCATATCCCTTTGTTTTTGCTTCAGAAACAATTGATTTTTCAAACTGATTAATCCGCCGTGCCAAAGATTTAACCTGGCTTTTTAGTTTTTTTGCCACCCTAAGCTGAGGACTAAAGACCGCACTCACACGCTCACTACGGTTTTGAAACCGTGTGCAAAGCTTTGAAAACCATTTGAAGTGCACATGAAACACGTCATGTTTATCGCCATGCAGAACCAGATAACGCTTTCCGTCCCGTGCTGTATACGACTCTTCATACAAAATCTCAATATTACTCAGCCTAAGCCCAATAAGGTCTCGAAACATTTCATCATGATTGCCTGGGATAAACTTTACCGTTGTGCCTGAATTTGCCATATCCAAGAATTTTTGCAACACATTCATGTGTTCCTTAGGCCAATAAAAATGCGACTTTAACGCCCACACATCAATGACATCCCCCACCAAATAAAGCGTTTCACATTGAAGTTCATTTAAAAATGAAAGCAACTCACGCGCGCCACAACCATGGGTTCCAAGATGAATATCAGAAATAAAAACGGTGCGAAACTTCATAAAGTCCAAATAATTTTCTACGTATTAAAACGTAAAAAAGGCCTAAAAGCAATTCATTTGCTTTGCAAAAATACCAGAGGCAGGTGCAAGTTAATTAAACTGCCTTCCCCATCTGGAGGTATTCTGACGGTGTTGCTTTTTTAAGTTCAGCCTTACTGACCTATCAACAGGCACTAAGACAGATCCCAAGATCCTGTGCACTCCCTTGCTTTCCCTTACAGGCATTCCTGCACGCTTTTGATTTGTCCTGATAATCACGGCACTGTCCAATACAGTATCCTAACTCTTTTGCATTTCCTTTTCTTTTGCTACAGGCATTCCTGCACTCTTCTGACGCGTTCCAATAATAGCATCCTCCAAAACAAAACCCCAGATTTAGTGCATTTCCTTTTCTTTTGTTGCAGATCTTCTTGCACTCTTCTAAGGTATCCCGACGACACAATTCAAAACAGTAGCCTAGATCACCTGCCTTTCCCTTTCTTTTATCACAGGTCTTTCTGCACCATTTTGACTTGTTCCAATTAGGACACGCTGTTCTAATACAGGACCCTAGGTTTTCAGCATTCCCCTCTCTTTTGTTACAGGCATTCCTGCAATCTTCTGACTTGTTCCAATGAGGGCACTGTTCAATGCATCTCCCTAGCTCACTTGCAATTCCCTCTCTTTTGTTACAGGCCTTTCCACAGGCATCATTCCAATGAGGACAATGTTTAAGGCAGCTCGCTAGACTATAAGCACTTCCCTCTCTTTTGTTACAGGCATTCCTGCAG
>CAYGMA010000099.1:0-4537 GCA_964351045.1 uncultured Holosporaceae bacterium
CTGTTGTTGGGTCACTGAGAAGAACCAAATAGGGAAGGCCTTCTTCCTTCATCATTTGAACAGCGACCATGCTTTTCGGCATTTGCATGAGAGAAAAGGCGCCTTCTTGCATGCGTGCACCACCTGAGGCAGAAACCACAAGCAACGGTTTCTTTAGGCGAATGGCCGTTTCAGCGGCTTTTACAATGGATTCTCCAACCACAATGCCCATGGATCCACCCATGAAATGAAAATCAAAGGCACAGACCACAAGTTGTTCGCCAGAAATGGTTCCTGTTGCAATGCGGATAGCGTCTTTATGACGTGTTTTTTCGCGATAGGTTTTAATACGGTCAGCATATTTTTTTGTGTCTTTAAACTTGAGAGGGTCGTCTAGAGCCGTCGGAAGATCAATTTCTTTGTAGGTGGCATCATCAAATAAAAACTTGAGGCGCTGCTCTGCCGACATGCGTAGATGATGGTCACAATGGTTACACACATGATGGTTGCGCTCAAGATCGCGTACGAACAACATTTGCTCACATTGTGGGCACTTTGTCCAAAGGTTATCAGGGGTGTCATTTTTAGCTCCAACAATCGCCTGAAGCTTTGGGCGGACATAATTTGTAATCCAGTTCATGGTTTCTTTTAAACTCCGAAGAACACCCTGAAGCTACCAATTTTATCTTGGAATTGCAATACGCGTTAACGAATTGTTTTTATTGACTTTTTTATGGATTCAGGGTTTTATGTAAGGCTTTTCCAGCTTTGAAACAGGGGATATGACGCGCTTCCACAGAAATGGATTTCCCCGTACGAGGGTCACAGCCAACACGAGCAGGGCGGTGCTTGACATGAAAAGAGCCAAATCCCCGAAGCTCAATGCGTCTGTTTTTCTCGAGGGCTTTGATAATGGTATCGAAAAATGTGCGGACGATCTGCTCAATCTCGGTTTTTGAGCGCCCAGGCATTTTTTTTGCAAGAATATCAATAAGTTCTGACTGCGTCATGTGCGCATGGCCTCTTCCTGTTACTAGTTAACTGTAGCCAAAAATAGACAGCTTGCCTAGGGTAAAATGTATTTTTTATGTTTTTACGAGTTGCTCATAGGCTTTTAGGCGTATGAGGAAGGCTCTTCGCAGGTTGGCCATCTCAGCTTTGGCCTCTCTTGAAAAAATAGCCCATTGGCCTTTTAGGCGGGTTACATCATCTTTGTATTGATCGATGGCTTCAATAAGATCTCTGCAGTTTTCTGACATGTCTCTCAACTGAGATTTTTCTAATCGGTTGAGTGCGTTGATGCCAAGGGGAATATCTGTGCGTTTATAAAATTGACCAAGAGGAGAGTTTGGATCTTCTGTGGCAGCTGGATCTGAGTCTTCTACGTCTACGTATCCCTCATCGTTATCAGAAATGAAGTTTCCGTATTGATCCCGGAACTCATATTCTTGAGTATCTGAATTCCATTCTTTTCGGCTAGTCGGGATCCTTCTTACTTTCTTTTTCTTAAAAAGGCCATAGGTTTTGGCAAGGTTAACAAGAATGACACAATGCTTTTTGTATTCTGTCATTTCGTTCATGACTTTTGTTGGTGTTTCTTCCTCTGCTTTGAGTGAAAGAGCCGAACACATCATTAGAAGACAAAGACTGCATCGGGTTATAAAACAACGTGCCATAGTTTCTCCCTATAAATAACCTCCTTTATTATTGAAGGTCGCCCACTGCTCTGTCAATGAAAAAGACTTTTTTGTTTACGGAATATTAGGAGAAAGATTCGTATCATAAAAGCCTAACAGAAGGAGACTGCGCATGAGCGTGAGATGTTTATTAAAACCGATTGTATCGGGAGTTCTTTTATTTACTTTAAATTCCACAGCTGCCCCATCATTTAGTCAAATTTGGACATGGGATCAGGATCCTAGCATAGACTCACGGAGTGGGCGGCCTGTTAAACGGGTGGTGAATACCAACTCTTGGACATATGAAGGAGGTCTTTTATCTTCTCATTGGGCTGAAACATATGTTGACGCGTTGCGCTCAACGGAAAAAAGTGGGTATGCCGTTAAGCAAACAAATGAGGCTGTTAATGCGGTACACACACTGGCTGTTGTAACTGAAACCCATGACCAGTGGGCAAGTAATTTGGAGAGGCTGATCAGCCAAGAGGGAATGCTGAGTCAGCATGCTCAAGCGGTGCTGACATGGGCTGAGAAACGGGCAAAAGTTACGTTGTTTCCAAGTTATATGGAAGAGCAAAATGCGTATTTTGCACCTGATGCAGCTTCTTCAGAGGGTAGTACAGACTACTCAGATGCCATTGTGACGGGGTGGTATAAAGAAGGGAGTGCTGTTCGCCATACCTGTCGGTCTGCGGAAATTGTGGCCCATGAATCTGGTCATCGATGCCACTTTTTAACACACCCTGAATCACAAACAGATCGAAACTGGGATACAGAAGTTGGTGCTTTTGGAGAAGGGTATGGAGACTTTCGGGCGTTTGTTTATAACGTAAATAACGATTTTTCAATTTCACGTATTATGGAGAAAGCTAAAGGAGATATGAGCCATCCCGCTTTCTGGCGTGTGGCAGATTTGGCAGAGCAATTTGGCCATGATTTGGGTTATGGGGATACAGGGCTTAGAAGTTCTCGCCTTGACTTTCGGATGCCTGCTTCTTTGCAAACTGATTTTGACAATGCGGATAGAGATTTACGGATCAGCTCAACCGAAATCCATGATTTAGGACGGGTGTGGAACACAGCTGTGTATGATGTTGTGGCAACGCAATATGGGAAGGCAGCTGCATTGGACCGAAACTACCGTAATGAGGCAACGCCTTTGATTCAGGAAATTACAAATGGAATGGATGTGTTGGTTTCTGCCACCTTACTTTCTTTTGGCGCCCTTAACCCGAGCCCTTCTTTTAAAGATGTGGCAACAGCCATGTATCGATTGGTCGATCAAGGGTTGGTGACGATGCCTTATGGCGATACTGATTGGCAGGGTGCAATTGCGCATGAATTTGGGCGTCGCGGGGTGTTGGTGGATCATGGCGCACGCGCATTGAATTCAGAGCATTTCGCAGCACAACATCGTAGGCATGCTGATGTTCAGCGCGTTGCGCCAAGTGATGCTGGCGATCTGATGGACTTGGAAGAAGATGATGGTTTAGAGGGAGAAGAAGTTTAAGTTCCCGGTAAAATGGCATTCTGAACGTAAAAACCTTCCCTTTAAATAGAGGGAAGGTTTTTTTGTTTTGTTCTGAAGACGTGCTGTTAAGCAGGTGTTGGGATAAGATGATAGTCTTGAGCTAAATCAATGAGTTGATTTTCTAGGTGCTGTATTTGGTCAGAAATCCCTGGATTGTTTTGAGGTGTTTTTCCGCGTGCCCACTTCAAAACCTGAACAGCAGAATGACCATAATCATATTTTTCTGCAGGAGAATCGGTTTCTTCCATGGCTGTGAGATAGAACTCACCCGCTTTTTTTGAGGTCCTATGAATCAGCTCTTGATGATGAGAGGCTCCAGGCAAATCCTTAACCTTCAAAACAAATCGAGTGAGCTTTCTTGCGAGAGTTAATGGGTTGTCTTTGGGAGAAACTTTGAGCTCATACCACTCGAGGTAAGCTTGCGGATTGAATCTTTCCACGTTCATGTCAGGAAAAAAGGCGCTTAAGAGGCGCTGTCCTTGTGTTTCTAAACTTTCTTCAATCTCCTGGAGGCTGAACAGGGAGTCATTGGTAAGATTTTCTATGGCAACGGCTGCCTCGCGGCGATGAAGCTTTCCTTGAATAGGAAGAGGAAGGTATCCATAGAGTTTATTCAGCTTTAGGTGAGGGCTTTCTCTCATTTTTTGGACGATCGGTTGAAAGGGAAAGTGATGAATGAACTCTTTTTCCGTGAGTCCAAACAAGGAGAGATGGTGTTGAAAAAACGCAGAAGACCACGGCAGCAGTCTTTCTGGGGCTTGGAAATAGGTAAGCCCTCCTTCTCTGCGGAGCGTGTGTTCCTCAATATATTTGGTTTGAAGATAGTGTCCAAATAGCTGAGCAGCAATGGCAATAGGGAAGCGTTTAAGTGTTGGAAGTACTTCGTGTGATAAACGGTGTGTGCCTTTTATAATGGAATAAGTTGGAAAATTTTTAACAAATCGCTCTGTCGTTGTTCCAACTGTTTGAAGTTCTCTTTGCCATTGACGGGGTGTGAATTTCGGCCTTTCTTCCTCTTGCTCTTGAACAGTGGTTTCTGGTGGTGAGGTTGGCGGCACAGCAAAAAGTGCGAATGAAGTAAATAGGGTAGATAATATAAATAAAAAATAGTTGAATTCTTTAGACATGGGTCTCTCCTGTTTTTTGTTTATTGTACATCACTTTATTTTTTTAAGTATATAGGAAAATAAAGAGTGTAAAAAAAAGGGTGTTTTCGTTAGGGCTAAATTCATATGAATCGGTCTTATCGAGACATTCCTCTCTCTATTCCCTGGTGCCCTTTCTCTTGATTGTAAAAAAAGAGGCGTTCCGCCCCATTGATCACTGGACTCCGCGATCAAGTCGCGGA
>CAYGMA010000100.1:0-647 GCA_964351045.1 uncultured Holosporaceae bacterium
CCTCAACGGTTGCGGCAAAGCTTGGCTTTCCTCATTATGTTTTAGATTATGAATCCCGTTTCAAACAAGAAGTCATTGACGACTTTGCAGACTCCTACCTAAAAGGAGAAACGCCTATACCCTGCATTCGGTGCAATCAAACTGTTAAGTTTCGTGACTTATACAAAACGGCTAAAGATCTAAATGCCGAAGCCCTCATCACTGGGCACTACGTCCAGCGCAAACAAGGTCCGCACGAAGTTGAACTTCATCAAGCCATAGATCCCACAAAAGACCAAAGCTACTTCTTATTCACCACGACTTCTGAACAACTCGCCTTTCTGCGTTTCCCATTAGGTGGCAAGAAAAAAGAAGAAACCCGTGATCTAGCCCATCACTTTGGTCTTGAAGTGGCTGACAAACCAGACAGCCAAGATATTTGCTTTGTCCCAAACGGCAATTACGCTAACCTTGTTCGAAAACTCCGCCCTGAATCCATCATGCCAGGAAAAATCGTTCATTTAGATGGTACAATATTGGGCGATCACGACGGAATCATCAGCTATACCATTGGTCAGCGTAAAGGCCTTGGTATTGGGGGCCGGAAGGACGACACCTCCCCTCTATACGTCATTGATATCAAGCCTGAAACCCACGAAGTGATTGTA
>CAYGMA010000100.1:667-4504 GCA_964351045.1 uncultured Holosporaceae bacterium
TGATATAAAAATCCGGTCGACTCATTCTCCTGTTCCTGCACATATATTTCTAAAATCAGATAAGACAGCTCACGTCACGTTCAAAACACCTCAGTATGGTGTCGCCTCAGGCCAAGCTGGTGTATGCTATCAAGGCACCCGTATTTTAAGCGGCGGGTGGATCACCAAAGCGCAATAATTTTGGATCTAGACCCTAATTTTTTTCTAAAAACCATTGCCTCCCCAAAATAACGGGGGCTATAATGCTTCAAAAAGGATGTTGGATGCTGTTTAGACCTTTTGTTCTCACTCTCTTTATCTCGTTCCTCTCTTTACATGCAAATGATCGTTGCCTCACAATCGAAAAAACCATTATGGGGCCGCAAAAAATTTGCGATCCTTTTATTATAAAAACTATAAAAGCTCCCATCATGCAGCGATTAAAAGGCGTTGATCAAAGTGGATTGCCACACTATTTCAACAAAAGCCTGCCTCAATACACACGTTTTGAGCATTGTATCGGTGTCTATTTAATCACCCGAAAAGCTCATGAATCTGAAAAAAGACAAACACAAAACCAGAAAGCAGAGCAACTCGCTGCCTTATTGCACGATGCCTCTCATACTGTTTTTTCTCACACAGGGGACTTTGTTTTTTCCAATAAAAATTATCACCATGATCATTCTTACCAAGATCATATCCATCTATGGTTTCTTGAAAAAATGGGTATCAAAGAGCTTTTAAAGGGCACTTCCTTTACCTTAAAAGAGTTAGACCCTGACTTACCGCAATACAAAGCGCTAGAACAAAGCTACCCAGATATGTGTGCTGATCGTATCGAATACAATCTTCACACAGCCCTTGTTTTTGGAAAAATCACCTTAGAAGAGATTCAAGAAATATTAAATTCTTTATACTTTAAAGACGGGAAATGGTTTTTCACAAACAAAGCGCATGCAAAACGTTTTGCCTCTTTTTCTCTCTACTTCACAGAGCATTTTTGGTCATCTCCTTTTAATGAAGTCTTAAATCACTTAGGCGCGAAACTCATCAAACGTGCGTTGAAATTAAACATCATCACAGAAGATGACTTACATTTTGGACAAGATAATCCTGTTTTAGAGAAAATAAAAAGCAGCTGTGACTCAGAAATTCAAGAGCTCCTTAAAAAGCTTGAAACCCATGACAAGCACTATAAAGTTGGAACAAAAGAAAACCACACGTACCATAGAGTCAGCAAATTCAGAGGCATTGATCCCTGGGTGCAGACCTCTAAAAATGCCTACCAACGCCTAACTAACCTAGATCCTGATTTCAAAAAAGAATTCCAACGCGTTCAGCAAAAAATAAAAGAAGGGCTATATTTGATTATTGAATAAAACCCCTCCCCCCTGTTTTGTTAAACCGCAACAAACATTCAAAGAGGCTTATAAAAAGGCTATTTTTAACGAAGGAAGTCGTGATGTTTTTGGAGGCACAAGACATGGAGCTAACTCATTTTCATGACTGGACTCCGGATCAAGCCGCGGAGCGTCGAGAAGGGAGAGAGAAGCTGTAGCGTCTTGTAGAAAAGAAGAGAAAAGTTTGAAGTTATTGCAGAGGAAAGAGATAAAAAAAAACAACCTTTTTTTATGTAACCCCATCTAAAACGCCCTAAGTATGAGAGTCCCCTTTAGATGCACAAAGAGCTCCTTGCCACAGTTAGTAAGGAGCTCTTTGTGGTGAGTGGCTGGGTTAGCCTACTTATTTTAGTCTTTTGACCCTAGAAACTACCAACGTCTGTTTTTTTTCAGATACTTTATAAACTCTTCCAGTTTCTCACTAGTGTCAAATGGACCAAATTTTTCACCGCTTACCCTCACAACTCTGTTAAATCTATCTAACTCTAACAGGTAACTGCTCGTTGTTTTTCCAATCGGGTCAACAAATCTTATAGTATACACCGTATTTCCGTTAGGCTGAGTGTTTTTTTTAAAGTATCCACTATTATTAAATTCTAAGAAGTTTTTTACTTCCTCTTCATGGCGGGGAAAGTGTTCAGCCAGGCTCTGAGCGACGTCTGAGGCGTTCGGCTTATTAAAGATTTCTATAAGTTCTTCATTGTTTATAGCATGACCTGTCAGGGCTAAAAAAGAAAGCGCGAGGGTTAAATATTTTTTCATGTTTTTTTCCTTAAAACTTGTGGTTATTAATATATATATACTTAGAATAGAGGGTTTGTGGGGAAATTCAAGAGCAATTTTCAGGTAGGTCTTAACCTAACAGCAAACCGCGTTTTCCTGATTTTACCCTTCAGCTGCAGCGGAATCCATTTCTTGCAGACCCTTTTCCAGGGATTTTAAATCTGCCGGCAATTCTGATTTAAACCGCATTGACGTTCCCGTGACGGGATGCTGAAACTTTAATCCTTTAGCATGCAACGCCTGCCGCCCTTCTTTCCAGTCTAACTCTGAGCATTCAGTCAAAATGCGTTGTAAAATCGCTCGTTTATGACTGCGTGAGACATAGGTTAAATCCCCCAAAAGCCCATGCCCTCGTGACAACATATGCACACGAATTTGATGTGTGCGCCCCGTTTCCAATCGGCACTCCACCTGGCTTGCCAAAACCTCACGGCCTTCAACCCAATACTCAGCCATCACCTCATAATGGGTCACCGCTTCTTTTCCACCCACAGAACGCACTTGCATTTTTTTTCTATTTTTCAAATCGCGCCCGATATTCCCTCTAATCTCTCCTTTACACGGATTTGGGCATCCATAGACAAAAGCTGTATAGGTACGCTTTAAAGTGTGCGTTTGAAATTGAGCCACCAACCCTTGGTGCGCTTGATCGCTTTTAGCCACCACCATCAAGCCACTGGTGTCTTTATCCAACCGATGAACAATACCTGGGCGTTCAACGCCCCCAATCCCCGACAGGTTGCCTTTACAATGATGCAACAGTCCATGCACTAAGGTTGGTTCGTGCCCAGTTCCAGCCCCTGGGTGAACGACCAAGCCAGCAGGTTTGTCTAAAACAATAACGTGCTCATCCTCATACACGACCGTCAAATCCAGATCTACCGGGCACAAATCAAGCTCTTTCATTTCCAAAGGCTTAACGTGGATAGAATCCCCTGGCTTTACTTTGTGAGAAAAAGACGCAACAACGTTTCCATTCACCTCAACTAAGCTGCCTTCAATATGACGCTGCACATGCGCACGTGACCAATCAGGGATAAGCGTCACCAACGCTCGATCAAGGCGCTCCGCCGTCGCTTCTTCCGGCCACACAAAAACCTGAACCTCTTGTGTCATGAGGAGGCATCCCCTTGAGCAGCGTCGTACATACCGCGATAACTAGCCTCTTTCAAGCTTTCCATCCCTGCTTTTTTGCTGCTACTTGTAAGTAAAATCTCTGGATAACAGGCAATAAAATCGCCTTTTTGAGCTTGAATTTCATCATTTAAAGCCTGAATTAAAGTGTTTTGCTCCGATTTTTTCAGCTTATCCGCCTTCGTTAGAACCAGTTGATAGCTCACAGCCCACGTATCCAGCAATCGACAAATATCTCGATCGCTCTCTTTCAGCCCATGACGACTATCCACCAATATAAAAACACGTTTTAAGGTTGTGCGCTCAGAAAGATACGCAGCACACGCCTTTTCCCAGCTTGATCCAACGTCTTTCTTACTCTTTGCATACCCATAGCCAGGCAAATCCACCACATACAGATCCGTTTTTGCATCATTTTGATCTTCCGCCAATAGTTGGAAATACCCTTTAGGTGGCGTGATTTGAAAATAATTAATTTCCCGGGTACGCCCTGGCGTATTCGAGGTGCGCGCTAAATTACGACGACCAAGCAAGGCATTAA
>CAYGMA010000101.1:0-720 GCA_964351045.1 uncultured Holosporaceae bacterium
GATTATGAGTATATTATTATTGACTGTCCGCCAGCTCTTGGTCTGTTAACCTTAAATGCATTAACAGCAAGTAATAGTGTTCTTATTCCCCTCCAGTGTGAGTATTTTGCTTTGGAAGGGTTATCACAATTAATGAAAACAGTTCACTTGGTTCAGAAATATTATAATCCAGCTCTTTATATACAAGGAATAGCTTTAACTATGTATGATGGGCGAAATGCGTTGAACAAAGCTGTGGTTGAAGATGTGCGTTCAACCATGGGGGAGTTGGTTTATAAAACAGTCATTCCAAGAAATATAAAATTGTCTGAGGCTCCATCTTATGGGAAGCCTGCAATTGTTTATGATATGAAAAGCCCAGGAGCCCAAGCATATATTCGATTGGCTGGGGAAATTATACGACAAGGAAGGAATTGAGATGCATCCTAAACAAAAACTTGGACGAGGGTTGTCTGCCTTAATTGGAGAAATGGATTCATTTGATCAATTAAAAGAGAGAGAGAATTTTACGCATCAGGGGGAAGAAACAGAAGGGGAGGTTTTTGTCCATTTGCCAATTAAAAAACTAAAGCCCGGGCCATGGCAACCCCGGCAAAATTTTAATGATGCAGAAATTGATAAGCTTTCTATTTCAATTCAGGAAAATGGCCTTCTTCAACCTATCTTAGTTACCCAAAGTGCAGACAAAGAAAGTTATGAAATTATTGCTGGAGAGAGGCG
>CAYGMA010000101.1:730-4482 GCA_964351045.1 uncultured Holosporaceae bacterium
CCTTAAGGGCAAAATTAGAGTTTATGCCCTGTATTGTAAGGAAGGCTTCTGAAGAAAAATCGCAATTGATCGCATTGATTGAAAATGTCCAACGAGAAGATCTTTCTTCTGTGGAGGAAGCCGAAGGGTATCAAAAAATGATTGATCAGTTTCAGTATACGCAAGAAAAAATTTCTGAGACTGTTGGGAAGAGTAGAAGCCATGTAGCAAATATGTTGCGCTTGTTAAATCTCCCTAAAAGTATTCGAAGTATTTTACAAAACTCTGAAATTTCAGCAGGGCATGCACGGTGTTTGCTTGGTGTGTCTGAAAAAGAAGCCCTTCTTTTAGTGGATGAAGTGATTCAAAAAAAATTGAATGTTCGTCAATTGGAAAAACGCGTTCAAAAAATGCGAAAAGGAGGAGGTGTCGTTTCTAAAAAAACGACAGTTAAATCTTCAGGGGCTTCTCAGGATGATTTGAAAAAAGTTGCGCAAAATTTAGAACAGCTTTTAAAGGTTTCTGTATCCTTGGAGGAAAAGAATGGTAAGGGGGTTTTAGGGCTTCATTTTAAAACCCTTGAAGAATTAGATACTTTGCTTGAAAAGTTGAGTTCTTAAAAAAAAATTTGTGGATAAAATGAAAAAAATATGTTTGGTTGGCCCCGTTGGATCTGGAAAATCAACCTATTTAAAACATGCAAAAAAACAGGGAATACAGACATTTAATAGTGATTTCGAGTTAAAGGAATATGTCTATGTGGATAACTCTGTGGTTAAAGAAATTTCAGAAACTTTTTTTAAAGGAATTCTCCAAAATCCTATCAGTTTCAATCAGCTAAAAAATAATATCTCTTCAGAAAAAGATCTATTAGAACTTGAAAAAATTCTTCATCCAACTTTAGAAAAAAGGCTAAAAAAATGGTTTCAACTAAACACACCTCAAAAAGTGGTTATTGCAGAGATTCCGTTGGTTTTTGAGGTTGGGTGGAAGCATTATTTTGATGAAATTTGGTATGTGGAGCCTTGGAATGGAGACGAGAAGGAGCAGTTCGTAAAACGTGCTGAAGAAAAGAAATGGTCGGCATCTTTTTCTGCTCTTATTCATAAGAGGGGCTTATCGTCTCAAGAAAAAAGAGAAAGGTGTGATCGATCCATTCGAGGGATTCAAGAATTTGATCAAGAATTAAAGAAACTGATGTAGAGGGAGAAACGATGAAAAAACTACCTATCACATTAACAGTTATTACCAAAAATGAAGAAGAGCGTATTGCTGAGTGTTTGAACTCAGTGAAGGACTTCGTGGATGAAATAATTGTTGTTGATTCTGGAAGCACAGATCAAACGGTTGATATCGCTGAAAAATGTGGTGCAAAAGTTTTTTTTAGAGAGTGGGAAGGTTATGGTTCTCAAAAAATCTATGCAGAAACTTTAGCAAAACACAAATGGATCTTAAATTTGGATGCGGATGAGTTTTTCTCTCAAGAATTAAAAGAGGAAGTTAGAGATCTTTTCAAAAAAGGAGAGCCAAAAAAACCAGCTTACCAAATCGTCTTAAGCCTTGTTTTTTTATGGCATAAAAACCCTTCTAAAAGAGTGAGAGAAGGAATGGTCACCCGTCTTTATAATAAAGAAAAAGCAGGGTTTCGTGATAGCCGTGTGCATGACAGTGTTGTTTTGAAGGATAAGAATGAGGGGGTTGGAATGTTATCTCAAACAGCATATCATCGGTGTTTTAAAAGCTTTCATCATTGGATTGAAAAAACAAATGCCTATACAGATGAACAAACGCAAGATTGGATAGAACGAGGACGTAAAGAGCCGAGTTCTGCGCGTATTGTTTTTGAGCCAATTATGGCTTTTTTTAAATCTCTTTTTGTGAAACGATATATTTTCTTAGGAGTGGATGGAGTTCTCGCCAGTTACCTATATGCAACGGCAAAACTTTTGCGTCTTGTTAAGGTAAGGGAAGCGTATCGAAGGAAAAAGAAATGAGAGAAATTGTTTTAGATACTGAAACTACCGGATTAAAACCAGAAGAAGGGCATAAGATTGTTGAGATCGGGTGTCTTGAACTCATTAATCATGTTCCAACAGGAAAGACATATCATCAATATATAAACCCTCGTCGAGACATGCCAAAAGAAGCCTTTCAAGTGCATGGGCTTTCTGCGGAGTTTTTGTCAAAACATCCTGTTTTTTCAGATATTTATAAAGAGTTTTTGGAGTTTATAGGGGGTGATCCTTTAGTAATCCATAACGCTGCATTTGATATGAAGTTCTTGAATGCTGAGCTTTCTGAGTTTCAACCAAATCCATTGGAAAATAAAATTGTTGATACTTTGGGGTTAGCCCGTAAAGCTTTTCCAGGGTCTCCGGCGTCTCTTGATGCGCTTTGTAAACGGTTTAAAATTGACAATGCAAAGAGGGTAAAGCATGGAGCTCTTTTAGACTCTGAGATTTTAGCAGAGGTTTACCTAGAGTTGTTAGGTGGGCGTCAAATTAAACTATTTAACAGCCAGGAACTGAAGGAAAATAACACAGAAAGTATTACTTTCGATTTTTATCCTAAAGATCAAAAGCAGTTTCCAAAGCGAACTTTTTTACCATCAGAGGATGAAAAATCTGTGCATAAAAGTTATGTTGAAAAAAACATAAAAAAGAGTGTGTGGTTTGGGAATTAAAAGTAGGGATGGTGGGCGTAACTGGGATTGAACCAGTGACCCCTACGATGTCAACGTAGTGCTCTACCGCTGAGCTATACGCCCGGTATAGGAAAAGAGATACGTTGTTGGGCGTAAAAATTCAAGCATTGTTTTTTTTGTGTTCGTTTAAACCGGGATATTTTTAAGAAAGGGCTGAGTTTATGGATAGAATAATTTTTAAAAAAGCCTCTTTTAATGAAAAAGATATTATTTTTTCTTGGTTGGAAGAGCCGCACGTTAAAGAATTTTGGGACAGTAGTGATGCCCATAAAAAAGACATTTTGAATTTTATGGCAGGTCGCTTAGAGCCATCATCGTATTGTGACGGAAAGTTTGTTTATTGGATTGCCTTTCAAGGAAAAGATCCTTTTGCGTTTCTTATGACAATTCAAACAACAGCTCAGGATCCTATTGATGCTATTAAGGTAGATTATATTTCAAAAACAGGGCATACGTACGGCATTGATTATATGATTGGAAATCCTGCTTATGTTGGAAAAGGGTATGGCGCCTTGACTTTGACTCGGTTTATTGATTTTTTTAGATCTAACGTTGATCCAAAAGCGGATACGTTTTTGATAGATCCTGAAGCCTCAAACCCAAGAGCAAAACATGTGTATGAAAAAGCAGGTTTTCAACATGTGGGGGACTTTACTATGGAAGAAATGGGCGCTTCAGGAAATGGAAAAAAACACCATTTATTGGTTAAAAAGTTTTAAAACATAAAACTAACTAAAAAATGTTCATAAATTAATTCTTAAGAAACTCTTGCGGTTTGTGGTATCTTGAGCTCAGGAGATAAAATGCTTTATAATCAATTTTTTAAAAAAGCAATAGAAGACGTTAAAGAGGAAGGCCGTTATCGGTACTTTGCACATCTTGAGCGCTTGGCTGGATCGTTTCCCTATGCAACGCTTCACAAAGACGGTGATTCTACACAGGAAAAAATTGTTGTGTGGTGTGGGAATGACTATTTAGGCCTTGGTGAAAACCCAACAATTATTCATTCCATGAAACAAGCCTTAGATTTTTATGGAACGGGTGCTGGAGGGACACGGAATATTAGTGG
>CAYGMA010000102.1:0-4481 GCA_964351045.1 uncultured Holosporaceae bacterium
TCCTTGAGACCCACGGCGCAGTTGAAGTCGCCACACTTGGCAACTTTCTTTGCCGGGTCGTACTCGAACTCGGCCTCTCCCTCGCCTTCAGGCAAGACGCATTTCGCATCGTCAGGAGTGATGCCAGTGCTCTCGATCAGGATCGTGAGCTGAGCGGTGGGCTCCTCCTCTTCGTTCTCGGTTTGAGTAGGAAGAGGAAGGCACTTCACCTCGCGAGTCATCATCGCTCCCTCCTTGAGCTCTTTGCGCTCGGACGAACGCCAGACCTCAAGGAGTCCAGCACCACAGTTGAAGTCGCCGCAGTTGGCGACTTTCTTCGTCGGGTCATACTGAAAGCTTGCGTCGTTCGAGCAGAGTGAGTCCTCTGGGAGGATCCCCTTGCTGTCGATCGCGAGTTCGAGGGTGACCTTGTCTTCTTTGACACTACTGTCGCCGCTGTCACCTTCTCCGCCGCTATCTTCGTCTCCCTCATTCTCGGTCGACGCATCCTCAGACGCATCAGCCTTTGAGTTGACGGTCTGGATCTCTTCGTCCTTAGGAGCGGGCTCAGGGGCCTCCTCCTTCAGGTGCTTGAAGAGGATGACGCTGCCGATGATCAGGAGCACGATAACTCCCACGAGAATCCCGATCACGGTACCGATCCCGATCCCGCCCTTCTTGGGCGGATCGATTTCGATCTCTTCCGTCTTCTCCTCTTTCGTGGGAGGTGGTTCGTCATCATTTCCCCTCAGCGAGGGGTCGATGAAGATGTTCGGGTTGCTGTCATTCATGATCTTCTCTCCTTCTTGGTTGCTAGGGGCGTCACCGCTGAGCCCGAACTCTCGCTCGAGGCTCTTTGTTTCTTTTTCCCGACGCATGTCACGAGCGCGCCTTCGATTTTTCCGTTCGACCAGATTCTCCAGAGGCTCAGGCCTCCCAGCATTCTGGTCTTTCCTCAGGTCGAGCTCGGCCTGAACGGACTCGAGCACAGCTTCGCTTTGAAGCTCTCGAAGTCGCTGCTCGTCAGACCTGTGGTCGTCATCATGTGGCATGGTATCTCTCCATGTTGGGTTAGCACATCAGGATCCCTTTCCTGTTTGCACCAACGGTGTTGAGGTTTTCTCTGTCTCAAACTAGTTGAGACAAATTTATACTTATCCTTCCTTGTTGTTAAACATCAATCATCCCCATCGTCATCAACTTTCGCTGAAGACAGACTTTCGCCTAGAAGACAGGAACAGTTGATTTACAACAGGGAAATTGATATTTGAAAAAAGAATTTCCCAAAGTGGAACATCATACCAAAAAGGCGCCTTTTGTCAAGCGCAGGGTGTTAATAAGCAAAATGTCTAAAACTTAATTTTTAATTAGAATTCCAAAGGTTTTTCCTCATTTCCATTTTCCGGAAGAATTTTCCACTTCATTGTCGGTTTTAAATGACCCTGAACACCAAATCCACTCGCTTTTGGGTGTCCTCCTCCTCCCCACTGTGAAGCGACTTCTGAAAGATTCACTTCGTCATTTTGAGTGCGCAAAGATCCTTTTACAATTCCTTTCTCACGATCTTCGCTTAGTAAAACACAATATTTACTTCCAGGAACAGCATTCAAAAAATCTATCGCTCCTCCAGTATCCTTCGAACTCGCACCACAAGCATTATAGTCTTCTTGATTAACAGCAGAAACAGTCACGCCTTCTTCATTAACATAAGCTCTTTCCAAAATACGGCCCCAAAGCCGCATCTTAGAAACTGGTGTTGTATGAAAAAGATTCTTCACTACAGATCTGAGGTCTGCTCCTTTCGCCATCAGTTTACCAGTAACATTGTAAACGTCTGCAGAAGTATTGCTATGCATTAGGCTTCCAGTATCAAAATAAATTCCATGCAGTAAAGCCGTCGACATCTCGCGAGTGATTGGCCATTCGCAAAAATTCAAAAAATGATAAAGCATAAAAGCAGTTGCGCAGGCTTTAGGATCGACAATATTAATTGTCCCAAAAAAATCATTTGAACCATGATGGTCAATATTTATGAAAGGTTTTTTCCCAGATAAAATCTCTGGTTTCGTCTCGTGAAAGTTCACAAGCTTCAGAGCTCCGCAATCAACAGCCACAATCACGTCAAAATAATCATAATCAAAATCCTCAACAAAAGTTTCTGCTTTTCGTAAAAAAACACTGTCGTTTGGAACCGGATCAACACAAGCGCTAACAACTTCTTTTTCCATATTTTCCAAAGCAAGTCTCAAAGCCAAATTGCTACCAACTGCATCTCCATCAGGTCCTCGATGAGAAATTATGCAGATTCTCTCAGCCTGAAGTAGGGCCAATCTGGCTTTGTTGAATTCAACACGTAATTGGTCAGAAACGTAATAACTTTGGACCATCAAAAAGGCTAAATTTAAAATTAAAATTTTGCCCCCCGCTTTCTTAATCAGAAAATAAGATTAAGGGATGAATCTTAACATCAACCTAAGAGAAATGAGAAGACATAGAACTAAAAAACGATTTGCAAAAAAGTAAAATATATTGAAACATATAAAAAGTATCTGCCAAATCTAAAAAGTGGAAAGCAGAATTAAAGAAAAAATTAGGCAGAAATCAAAAGAGTTGGGCTTTGATATTATTAAGTTCACAGGAGTTGAGTTGGACAATAAATATCTAACTGCGTTTAACGACTGGCTGGATAAAAAATATGAAGGTGCAATGGCCTATATGAGAGAAAAAGAAAAACGCAAAAATCTCAAAAAAATCCTTCCAAAAGCAAAAACAGTAATAAGTTTCGCAACAAATTATTTCCATGAACAGGAAGATTTAGAGGATGATGAAGCAAGGGTTGCTCGTTATGCATATGGCCGTGACTACCATAAAATAATTGGTAAAAGATTGAAGAAATTAGAAAAATATATTTCTGAGCTTTCGCCAGAAGCAGAAACGAAATCGTATGTAGACACCGGGCCGGTTTTGGAAAGAGCATTTGCAGAGCAATCAGGAATAGGCGTCATCGGAAAAAATTGCTGTCTGATTACTGAAGAATTTGGCTCCTGGGTTTTTCTTTCCGTACTGATAACTACGTTAGATATACCGAAAGACGAAGCTGATGAATCCACGAAAAAGGATTTCTCGGTTTGCGGTTCTTGCCGAATTTGTATAGATGCCTGCCCAACAGGGGCGATCGTTGCACCTGGAGTTATTGATTCTAAAAAATGCATCTCTTACCTAACAATAGAAAACAAAGACGAAGAAATTCCAGAAGAATTCAGGGAAATCATAAAAAAAACAAAAAGACTTTATGGCTGCGATATTTGCCAAGAAGTTTGTCCACATAACATTCGAGCTAAAGAACAAAAAGATTCGGAGTTTACACAAAAGAAAATTGGAGGGAATAAATTAAACACAAAAAAAATCTTAGAAATCAAAGACGATAAAGAGTTTCTGTACAACTTTGCTGGTTCACCAATTATGCGTGCAAAAAGAAAAGGTTTGCAGCGAAATGCAAAAATTTTCCAAAAGAATTAATCAATCTTTTCAAATTTATAAGCCCAAAGAAAAGCTAAGTCAGAAAGCCTATTCAAATATTGCATAGAGAATTTTATATCTGGTTTTTCCTTCTGCATATCTTCAAAGTGTTCAGCAGTAAGGTATTCAATCAGTTTTCTTTCAGCAGTTCTACAAGCAGTTCGAACTAAATGAAATCTCGCTGCGGTCTCGGTAGTACCAGGACGAATAAATTTGGAAAGTCTTTCTTTGATCTGAGATTCTAGTTCTTCAACTTTTTTATTCAGAAAGTCTACATCATCTTTAGAAATGGTTTCAATTTGTTCAGGACATTTCATCTCAAAACCAACAACGGACATTAATCTATAAACATCATCTTGAGCTCTTTCAATATCTTGAATTAATTCATCAGAAATTGAATCACCAAATTTGGAAAATCCCAAACGAGAATGTAGTTCGTCAAGTTGTCCTAAAACATCAAAAACGGCAGAGCTTTTGCTAAGTCTTTTTCCGTCATAGAGGCTAGAGTTTCCTTTGTCGCCAGATTTTGTTGAAATGGACATTTTGTAAGAGTTTAGATTTTTTTAATTTAATTTCTGTAAAATCCCACCCGGGGATCAAAATTCTACAAGGATTTAAGAAGTTTTAACAAATATTTTAAACTTCTCTGTTACCCTCCCACCCGCCGGGGAGTCTGTCAAAATAAATTTTTAGAAAAAGTAAAGAAAATTTTAATTAAATAATGTTACCCTTTCCCAGCCGGCAACCAACATTCAGGCAATTTCTTTCACCTTTAAATTCAAAAAATAGACCCAATCCAAAAAAATCTCTATAATCATAAGCAAATAATTCCCCTCAAATGCCAACAACAAAAAAAACAACTACAAAATCATCTTGGGTAAAATGGGTTTGGATAATCATCCTTTTTCCGGTTTTGTCTCTTTTTTTGGTTGTTCTTCTTACTTCATTAGGCGTCTTTGGGTCACTTCCAACAATTGAAGACC
>CAYGMA010000103.1:0-4474 GCA_964351045.1 uncultured Holosporaceae bacterium
CCGGACGATATTCCCCTAGCTTAACACCCTTTGTAAGCATCTGCGTCATAAAGCCAATTGTCTCAACTGTTTGATTAAAACGCGCTGCTTCTTGTCGATCAATCAATACTTTCCATTCCACACCAGGAAGAGGCCGCCCATCTTCCACATCCTTCAGCAAAGGAAGCGTCTCTAAAAAGGCTCCAAGCTTGCGCGCCGTGTCATCTAAAAGCTTAGGATTCGCACTGATCACTTGAATGTTAATGGGCTTCCCTTTCGATGGCCCTGGCCTTGGTTGGCTTCCTTCCACCACAATGCCAGGCACGGTATTCACCTCTTTTAAAGCCTGGTCAATAACAGTCAAAGCCGATGGCCTTTTCTCCCAATCCACTAACTCAACGAGAATTCTTCCAATTACGTCTTCTTGAGTCTGATCAATCTTACCTGCCATTGTATAAACTGTTTTAAAATTTGGGTTTTTAAGGAGTTTTTCTTCAATGCCACGAACCACTTTATCTTTTTCATAAACAGATAAATTACCGCGTGCATGAATTAAAAAAATCCCTCGATCTGTTTCAATACGTGGGAAAAACTCAACACCATTATTAAACAGTCCATAAAGCACAAAAACGCCTCCTAAAAGAGCCGTCGATCCCCCAACCACACGCCATGGATGCTCAAGAGCCTTTTTCAAAATCTGCACATACCAGCCTGTTAAACCTTTTATATTCTCTAAATCCCCTTCTTCACTTGCTTGGATTGTTTGAATTTTTTTGGCATTTTCTTTTGAAACACCTCCAAACAAACTCCCCAACGTCGGAATAAAAATCAATGCCATAAAAAGCGATGCAGACAACGTCATAATCAACGTCAGTGGCAAAAATTTCATAAATTCACCCACAAGCCCCGGCCAAAACAGCAGAGGAAGAAAAACAACAATCACAGTAACCAGCGAGGAAATAACAGGCCAAGACATCCGCACAGACGCCTCTTGAAAGGCCTCTCGTTTTGCCACGCCTTCAATCATTTTTCGGTCGGCGTATTCCACAACAATAATCGCCCCATCCACCAACATACCCACAGATAAAATCAGTGAGAACAAAACAACGATGTTTAACGTGATTCCCATCAGGTTTAAGAAAAGAAGGCTCATTAAAAAAGCGCCTGGCACAGAAATTCCCACCAGCAAAGCAGATCGAAATCCTAAAGAGAAAATAATCACCATCATGACCAAAATCACAGCACTAATAATGCTGTTTTGCAGCTCCACAAGATTATCTTTAATGCGCTGTGATTCATCCTGGGAAAACGTTGCCGTCACTTTCCCTTTCCAAGGCTTCAGCTCCTCTAAAACAACATCTTTCACACTTTGAACTGTCTCAATAATATTTTCTCCAATCCTTTTTTTAACCTCAATAACAACGGCATTTTTTCCATTACTCCGAGCAAAGGCCACAGGATCATCATACGTAAGCTGGATATCTCCCACATCCTGATAGGTCAGAACAGATTTTCCATCAGTCAAAATAGGAAACGTTAAAAGATCCTTAGGCGTCTTCAAAAGCCCCGGAACTTTCAGAGGAAACTCTCCCTTTTTTTGAACAAAAGCACCAGATTCAATCAACTTATGATTGTCTTTAAAATTTTGCTGAATCCCTGAAAAATTAAGGGGGTATGTTTGAAAGGCTTTGGGATCAATTGTGACCTCTAAGATTTCCTTCCTTTTTCCAATGAGCAACGCCTCCATCACTTGGCTTAACCCCTCAATACGATCTTGTATTTGCTCTGCCACTTTATACAAAACCCGTTGAGACACTGTCCCTGACAGTTGCACGGCCAACACAGGAAACAGACTTAAATTCACCTCATCCACCACTGGATCATCTGCTTCTTTTGGAAGTTTTCCTTTTGCTAAATCGACCTTTGCCCGCACATCTTGCAACAGCTTATCGATATTTAATCCCGCAAAAAATTCACAAATAATGTATCCCCCACCAGAAAAACTTTTGGATTGAAGTTCTTTCAAACCAGATAAAGAGCGCAGCTTTGATTCCAGCGGTTTAATTAAAAGGGATTCAGCATCTTGCGGTGTAATCCCCCGTTGGCTCACACTCACAATAGCCAAAGGGATACTAATATCCGGCGCCGCCTCCTTCGGAATTTTAAGGTAAGAAAGCGCCCCCGCAACAATGAAAAACACGAGCAACAAAAGAACCGTGCGTTGATACCGTAAAGCTGCCTGGATCACAGAAATCATACGGCCTCTTTCATATTAACTGGCTCCACCTTCTCTCCAGTTTTAACAAAAGAATGCCCTTGAACAATGAGCTGCGCCCCCTTGGGCAGTCCCGACACCCAGCCCAGCCCATTTTCTGATTTCAAAATTGAAACAGGCCTAAACTGTACCGTGCTTTCTGAATCCACAACTTTCACGCCCAGCTGGCCTAAATCATCATAAATCAAAGCACTCATGGGAATTTGAGACGCATCTTTCCTCTCCAAATATATTTTAACTTTCACGGAAAGGCCCGCTTTTAAAGTCTCTGCTTTATTATCAATAAACACATTCACAGAAAAAGTTTGCATCCCTTTTTCCGGCTCGGGTTTAACATAAGAAATCGTTGTCTTAGAAATTGTCCCATCTTGAAAGATCACTTCAGCCACTTGCCCTTCTTTTAAAAAAGGAACCTGCTGCTGATTAGCCTGCACCACAATTTCAAGGGGATCCAACTGAATAAACGTTCCAATCACCGCTTGCTTGCCGCCCTTATAGTTCATGGCATCCCCAACATCCACATGATACTCGCTGATCATTCCTTTAAAAGGAGCATATACTTTGCGCTCTGAGCGTTTTTTCTTCGCCTGATGTAAACTATATTCCGCTTTTTTTAACTCCTCATATGCCTTCTTCAAATACAATTCTGAAATGTATTTCTTTTCCAACAGTTTTTTATTTCCCTCATACGCAAGCTTTGCCCGCTTATACCCTGCCTCAGCTTCAATCAATTTTTCCTCTGCCAATTCATTAGAAAGCAGCACCAACGGCGTCCCAGCATCGACCAAGCGCCCCTTGGGAACAAGGATTTTTTCAACAATCCCATCATTTTTTGGAGATAATTCCACAGATAAAGAAGGCTCTGTCACGCCATTAAACACATAAAAAGGTGAAAATTCTTCATACTTGGGCGTGATAACCTGCACTTGAAAAACAGCCGGCGCCTTCTCTTTTGTGGATGCATTTTCTTTTTTTGAAAAAGAATTCCACACAAACCAAAGAACCAAAAGAAAACCAAGAGTGCCTAAAAAAAGGCGCATTTTATAAGACATGTTAAAAACCTGATAGTCTTCAAGACTTTAACATACTGCTAAACGCATGTGAACACGGATGTTCTCACCGCGCTAGAAGAGAAATGTCCCCCCTTCGCCCCACCATGGTGTGAGCCCCTTCATAAAATCTTTCCAAGCTCCCACACCTCAAACTCTTCGTACTTCTTACCAGCTAAAGTTATATCCATCAGAAAGAGCGCTAGAAGACTCATTTACCTCCACATAAAAACGCTTTCCGAGATTCCTCCCCCCCCATTCCGTTCCTTTAGCAGAAGCCCTATCTCCACAAAACACATTTTCTGGCAAGCCCTTAATTTTTTTTTCAGTCCTTTTTTCAATCTGTTTTTTAACATCTCTATATTTCTTGTTATGCTTACTATCCCAAAGTCCACAATATTGATTATTACACGACCCCGTAGAAAAAATCGTGTCGTCTCTTACATTTTTACAGGAATCGTCCCCTAATACCGGCACTGCACTAAAAAGCACAACACTTGCTAAAACTGCATTTCTTCCAAATTTAAACATATCCATCTCCCTTTATGTTTTTGAGTAACTTTTACCAGACTGCCTATACGAGTCAAAACCACTATGTATTACTAGGCTAACAAAGCCAGCCTTCAAAAACAAAGCTTTTTTGGCCCCGCAGCACTAGGGCAAAAACCCTCAATGCGTTAAAGTGATCAGCTCCTGCAAGAAAAGGTCCTCTGTCTCCAGATAAGACTTCAGCTTAATCGTACTTTCAATCTTCTCAAGCCGCTTTAAAACATCTTGGCAACGATCAAGAGGCGCCAGAAAAATTATAAGTACTCCTTAGGGTCATCTACCGGCCCAGAGGCGCCAGAAGAATTAGAAGAACTTATTTCTTCCACATAAAAACGCTTTCCGAGATTCTTCTTCCCCCACTCCTCTCCTTTAGAAAAGCCCTCATATCCACAAAACACATTTTTTGGATTCTCTTTTATCTGACTATATTTTTTGCCATAGGCAACACTCCAAGTGCTACAATCAATTTCTCCCTTTTTGCCATAAGGTTTGTCTTCTGCTAACTTACGACACGCCACCGTAGAAAAAATCGTATCGTCCTTTACACCTTCACAAGAATCATCCCCCAATACCGGCACTGCACTAAAAAGCACAACACTTGCTAAAACTGCATTTCTTCCAA
>CAYGMA010000104.1:0-4394 GCA_964351045.1 uncultured Holosporaceae bacterium
GCTTTATTTGACTGGGTCCTGGTGTCAAGCACCAGGACGTAGAGGGGGGGGTGTCGCAGGGCGTAGAGAGGGGAGTCCCAGGATGTAGGGAAAGAGGTGTCGCGGAGCGTAGAGGGGGAGGATTGACTCTTTTTCTTAGCCCAACAGTCCCCTTTTACCTGATGTTAGCTATAACGCTTAGACCAGCAGATATGTTAAAATTTGATTCAGCTTTTTATGGCCTTGGGGTGTGAGCTTAAGAAAGTCATCTGATGGGTGGATGAGGTCTTCTTTGAGCAGCGCCTCTTTTTTGGTGTGGCCGATGTGATTCCAGAAGGAAATCCCCTGGGTATGCTGTTCAAGGCGAGTGAGCGGGAGGCCTTCAATTAATCGAAGGCCCATGATGAGGCATTCTTCCAGGCACTCTTGCGGTGACAAAGGGATGTTGTGAGTGAGGGCGGAATTTGTTTCGTGAATTTTTTGGAGCCAGATCTCAGGTGAGCGATGCGCGCGGGTGGCATATTTGAGGGTGTTTTCAATCAGGCGCCCATGGGCTCCGGGGCCAATACCTAAATACTCTTGGTAGCGCCAATACGCAAGATTGTGTTGGCATGCACGGCTGTCTTGAGCAAAATTAGAGATTTCATAGCGCTGATACCCCTGCTTGGAAAGAAGCTGATGCGTTTGATCATAAAAGTGTTCGGATGCAAGAGGCGACGGCATTTTAAATCGGCCTTGACGCTGATGAGACTCAAAAGGCGTTTGGGGTTCAATGGTGAGCTGATAGAGAGATAAGTGTGGGGCTTGGAACGTGAGGATTTCTTGAAGCTCTTGATGCCATTGCTCGGGAGTATGTTTTGGGTGCGCATACATGAAATCAAGAGAGAAATTTTCAAAGGTTGATTGAGCGGTTTCAATGGCTTTGCGGGCATCGGCTTCAGAATGGGCGCGGCCTAGAAACGTGAGCGTTTCAGGCGTTAACGATTGAATGCCTAGAGAGAGACGGTTAATACCAGCGTTTTTGAAGGCTTTGAACTTAGAGCGCTCCATGGAATTTGGGTTGGCTTCAAGAGTGATTTCAACGTTTTCTGAAACAGGCCATAGCTGATGAATGGTTTTTAAGAGATGCTCAACCAGCTTTGGATCCATGAGAGACGGGGTGCCGCCCCCAAAGAAAATGCTGGTGACGGTGTGGTTTGAAACGCGTTGTGCTTGGGTTTGTAGATCTTGGATATATGCTTCTTGCCAAACCTGCTGATCAATGCGTTCTCGCACATGACTATTAAAATCACAGTAGGGGCACTTAGACACGCAAAATGGCCAGTGAATGTAAATGGACAAGTCCTTTGAGTTGAGAGCTGCGTCAGTGTGTCGCTCACATGCCATTGTACACATCGCTCCTTATTCCTTGTCTCACCTCAAAGGTTTTACTGATAACAGATTGGTTCTGCAAGACAAGATCTGTAGTATTAAATTTTTGATAGACCATATGAACGTGTTTAGATA
The DNA here is from genome assembly GCA_964351045.1 of uncultured Holosporaceae bacterium. Lineage (GTDB taxonomy): Bacteria > Pseudomonadota > Alphaproteobacteria > UBA7879 > UBA7879 > UBA7879. Next base: position 1,486 of record CAYGMA010000104.1, read on the forward strand.
TACAGCTTCTTATAACATAAAATTAATAATGGATGTGCGTTTATGAAATATATACTTTTTTTTATTGGTGTTTTAGGGGCTGTTTCAAGTTTTGGTGTTTTTCCTGAGGGTGAACCGGAGGATACAGGGGAGCAAGTTCGAAAAAGAGCAAAACTTCTGGCTCCAGCTGCTATGGTTTCTGCTTCTGGAGAGTCACAGGATGCAGATGATGAATGGGAAGAGTCGGATGATGACGATGAGGAAGTGATCGGATATCGGGTGCGAAAGTCTGGTAGCCGTGGGCAAGTACCTGAAAGGGATAAGAACGCAAGAAGGCGGCGTAAACGGATTGCAACAACGACAGCAAGTTCTTCAATGACGTCTTCAAGCTCATCAAGCTCATCAAGCTTATCAAGCTCTTCAACGGCAAGTGCCCCAGCACCTTCAAGCTCTTCTTCAAGTGCTGTTCCATCAGAGGATCCTTATGCTTTTGCGAGAAAAGTAGGGGCAACAAAAGGAAGTGTTAAGTTTCAAAACAGGAAAGACCCTCAATATGAGCTTCTTAATAGTAAGGTTAAAAACACTAGACAATCTATAAAGCGAAGAGAAGAAAAGGGGGATCCAAAGGGGGAGATTCCTACATTAATAGAAAATCTGCAAGAGGCTATTAGAAAGCGTTCTGAGTATGTGGAAGAAAAAAAGCGCCAAAGAGAGCAAAATTACAGCCAAACTCCTAGGGCTGTTTGTGGTCGTGAGGAGCGCAAAAAACCAAAAAATAAAGAGAGAGGGGCTATGCATAATATAAAAAGAAGCATTAATGATTACTTGAAGACGCTTGATGCTCAAATTGGGATTTATGAGAGGGCTTCTGAGTTTCATAAGCCTGCAGGTGTTGTGAAACGGATAGGAGAACTTTTGAGGTTGTTAGAAGAAAATAAGCAAAACTTTGATACTAAATGGAAAGAGTATAAAGACACATATGGCAAGGAGCTTGTAAGATATTCTTCGGGTTATGAGAAGTTAGTTACTCAAGGGGAAGCTATTCTTGAAGATTGGGAAGAGACCTACGCTCGGAAATAACAGAACGTTTTTCGTCAAGTTGATGAGCGTGTTCACTAAAAGGACAGCAGACACAGAGATGAGCTGAAGCGCTACTATTTCTCTAGGTTGAACAACACTTCGGTTTGTTTTTTTGTGAGCGTTTTGATGCCGGCTTTAGCGAGGGATAAAAGTGAGTGGAACTCTTCTTCTGTAAATGCTTCTTGCTCAGCAGTGGCTTGGATTTCAACCAAGCGGCCTTTGCCGGTTATGACAAAATTTGCATCGGTTTCAGCATCGGAATCTTCTTCGTAGTTAAGGTCTAACAGAGGCGTTCCTTGAACAATCCCGCAAGAAATGGCGGCGATGCTGTCTTTGAGAGGGAGTGTTTCAATTTTCTTTTCTTTGAGGAGGCGTTGGCAGGCGCCATAAAGTGCAACATATGCCCCAGTGATGGCAGCTGTGCGGGTGCCTCCATCGGCTTGAATCACATCGCAATCGATTTTAATGGTGCGTTCTCCCAACGCTTTTTGATCGACAATGGAGCGAAGAGCACGGCCAATGAGGCGCTGGATTTCTTGGGTGCGTCCATTTTGTTTTCCTCTGGCGGCTTCGCGGTCAATGCGTGTGTGGGTGGAGCGAGGGAGCATGCCATATTCAGCGGTGACCCAGCCAATCCCTTGATTTCGGAGAAAAGGAGGTACTTTTTCTTCAACGCTGGCTGTGCAGAGCACATGGGTGTTTCCAAATTGAGTGAAGCAGGAGCCTTCTGCATGCAAGGCATATCCAGGCGTTAAGGTGATGGACCGCAATTGATCGGGTTTTCTGTCTGCGCGCATGGGAGGCTCCTTTTTGAAACGTTATACCGCTGGTATAACAAGAAAGGGTTTGGGAAATCAAGAGATGTTATGATTTTTTAGGGGAGAGTTTTGAGGAAAATGTGTCTGGAAATAGAGCTGCGCGCATTAATAACTGGACTCCGCGATCAAGTCGCGGAGCGTAGAGGAGGGTGCCGGTTTTTACGATCAGTTGAGCTGCGCAGTTTTATGACTGGGTTGTATGGTAGGTCCCGGGGTCAAGTCGCGGAGCGTAGAGAAAAAAAATAGCACCGGAGCGTAGAGGAGGGGAGAGAAATAGAGTTTGGGAGAGTTTCTCTTCCTTTTATTATTTTTTCTTGGCGGGCGTTTTTCTCTGCTTTCTTTTTCTTGGCGGGTTTTTAGGTTTTTGCTCGATTTTCTTGCGTTGTTGAGTGGGTGTGGGTTTCTTTTTCTTAGATTGTTTTCGTTGTTGAGAGGCTGTGGTCTTTTTCTTTGCGGGGGCTTTAGATTTTTTAGGTTTTTTAGGAGGATTCTCTTCTGGGTCGCCTTCTTGTGCGTCAGAGTGAGTGTCAGATAGACTGCTTTCGCTGTGGGCTTGGCTAACAGGAGAGAAGACTATTTGTTGTTGGGGAGGAGGGGCCAAAAGAAGAAGAGGTTGCTGACTGAGGTCTTTTTGGACGCAAAGAATATGACCTTGAAGTTGTTTTAAGTAATTAAGAAATTTTAACCGAAGTTGTAGCTGTTGGTTTTTTAGACTGGTGCCTTCGAGCTGAAGGGTTGGGCACAGGTGAGAAGTCTTTTTTGTTTTCTCTGCATACAGTTGTTGATTTCGTTGGAGTTTTAGAATTTCCGTTTCCTGGGATGCGTTTATTTGTTCTATATCTGCTTTTGTTTTTTCTAGGGATGAAGGGGTATATGGATTCTGTTGAGGGGCGTTTTTTTTATGGTTTGACGTATTCGTTTTAAGATGTTGGTTTTGGGCAGGGCTTTTTAATAGAGTTGGAGAATTTGTTGGATGGACTTCTTTCGGGGGTACTTCTTTTTCTGGTTGAGAAGAAGAAGGGGTCGTATATG
>CAYGMA010000105.1:0-4374 GCA_964351045.1 uncultured Holosporaceae bacterium
GCATACAAAAGATGAGATAGGCGGTTATTATAGATACTTAAGAAGTCATATAAAGCCCCATCCCCATAGGTCAGATTATCTATGATTTTTTGGATTTGGTCTGCTGGTAAAGGCCCATTTAATGCGTCTACACCAAAAGAATTAATCATCAATTTAGGCAGTTTATTTTCAATAGAAAGCATCTGAACTTCAGAACCCAGCATACGGCGTTCAATGTTAGAACAAATCAAAATTTTATCATCAAAAGCGTCGGATTCTGTTTTAGCTAAGTGCTTTAAAAGCTTAACGGCCGCTAAGAAACTAAATTTATGCGGCGTATAAATGAGCTCGTCATAGATATTTTTTGTTGCTAAATCTCTTGAACGGGCCATGTTTTCCATATTTCTTTCTGACTAGGATTATGAATATTTAGTTCTGAAAAAGAAACCGTATAAGAAAAATTTCGAAAATACGTGTTTAAAACAGCAGAAAAAAGCAACACATCTTTCTTTGCAAAACTTGCTTCCGAAAAAGTCACGTGATACCCCGCCCCATTCAAGAAACCACGCCAAGCATCACGTCCAATCCGCCTCACAATATCTTTAGATTGAAAATCAATGATATCACTCCCATCTGTCATCATGGCATTTGAAACCTGGCGCTTAAAAACATTAACGGCTTCTTTTACCACTTTAACAGCCGTCTCTCTGTCTTTAGATCCAAGGATAATAAAATCTGTTGTGAGCTGTGAAATAAGCTGCCAATGATAGTTTCCGCCCCCTGGATTATACACAGATGGGGTTGGTTGGAACAACGCTTTGATTGAACTCACCGGCAAAGGATTCATGCCTGAAAGCTCTGATCCAGCTGTAATAAAGCTTGCTAAATCGCGGTTTGTACAAAGCGTTCGCGCATAAATTGTTTCATGAACAGGTGTATCGCGTTTAAAATTCAAATTAACAAAACTCATTTCCGTATTGGTTCCCGGCATCCCAGACGCATCTGTAAGCTGTGAATGATAGAAATACGTTTGCCCATCCACAATATCTCCATGATCATAAGAGAAATACGGCGAAACCTTTTTCACATCCCGCGCAGACCGCGTTGTTTGATACACCTCTGAAATACTATGAATTTCCATATAACGCTGCTTTTGCACATCTGCAATTAAAGGGTAAAATAAAGAGTGTTTATTAAAATCAATTGGATCCGTTATATGCGAAAACAAATTGATAATAGGGGTGCAGCCCAACTTGATAGTATTTTTATTAATCTGAAGGTTCTTTTTTAACGTATCATCATGGCTTGCCAAAGGAATCAGCACATGAGCTTCTTCATCACAGTGCTTAAAGATCGTTTCACACAGACGAAAAAACATAAATTTTTGAGGCAGTGCATAATATTCCTGCAAAATATTAAAAGAAGGTGATGCTTGTGGAAACTCGGGCAAAACAGATTCATCCAAGGAAAAACCAACCCGCTTAATGGCATTTTCTGCCTTAATAATCCGTTTTTCTTTAGTCTTTGGGTTTAAAATAGCATAGGAAGAATCCCTCAAAAAAAGACACTCAAACAACCAATTGGAAATAAAATGATCCGCATCAATATAGAAACATAAATCATTAATTTCATATTCTTTAATGTGCTTAGCTAAGCTTTTTAAGTTAAGCCTCAGAAGATACGGATAGGGAGAAAACTGGCCATGAAAATTATAGGTGGCACTTGGCTCAATAACAGCATCTTCAACAGAAAGCGGCCACAAAGTAAGATCATAAGCAGTTCTAAAACGACACGGAACCCCTTCCTCAGAGTTAATATAAAGTTCTGTTTCTCTTGGAATTTTTTGCCCTGTAGTGCTTTTTCCCTTACTAGGATCCAATGAAAAATGCGCGATACTCATAGGAGGAATAGGCGCAATTAATTGAGGGTATAAAACGCTTAAAAAAGCCTGAGAAACTTGAGGGAACTGGTCATCATACTTCCGCTGCAAGGTTCCAGTTAAAAACGCAAAAGATTCAATAAGGCGTTCAACCTGAGGATCTGTAGAATCATCCGGGCTCAGTCCTAAAGTATTTGCAACCTTAGGATGCTTCCGGGAAAAATCCTTCCCTTTTTCACGCAAGTACTGCAACTCACGCTCATAGTAAGCCAGCTGTTCCTTGTCAATTCGAATCATTCACTCAGGTCCCCCCTTAAGGCTTTTAGTGTACATGAAGGAATGAGTTCAGACAAATTCAAACTACTTCTTTTTTGAAATTTGATTAGCCGGCTGAACAACATCTACGTTAAAAGAAACAGAGTGATATTTCCCTTCAAATAAGGCTTTACCACGCACCACAACACTTAATGTTTGACTATTCACATCAAATGACTGAACCTCTATATCCATAAGCTTTAACCTCGATTCAAACAAACGAATAGAGTTGCTCATATAGCGTTTAAGCTTCTGCCAACTCCCTTTGTTCGCTGGGTCATAGTGTGAAAAATCGGGCAAACCATATAAAACAGGCACGCCATAAGTTAATGTTTCTGGCTTTAAAAAAGTATAATCTTCTTCTCCAATAAACGCTCGCGTGTTTAATAAGTTAGAAAGCGACTCCGCAATAGAGGCATAAAGCTCTTCGGCAGAGAGATAAACTCTATCTTTCAGCGTTTCTTTTTCAGAGATAATACGATCAAAAAGAGGGCGATGAGCCCTTTTTTGATTCTTTAGTTCCAGGTAATTCAAGATTACCCTTCAGATGCTGTGTTTGAACTCAGGTCAATTTTAGTAACTGTTTTTCCAGACTCATCTCCACCGTCGTGGTGGTGTGTCGCCGTCACCATTACGGATTTAAAGGCTAATTTTAACAGAACCTGAGGCACCATTTTTGGATCTGGAAAACGTTTTGCCGCCTGCATCATAAGAGCTCTATTTCCATCATAGCTAGTTGTGCCGCCAAAAATATCTCGAGACTCCATGCTCGCTCCTAAACTTTCAGGATCAAAGTTAGAAGTAACCATGGAAAGACGCGCATCCGTTAAAGTGAGTTCTAAAATCTCTCTATTGTTCTCATTAATGTTTCCAAAATTTTTAACAGTTGCTGTTTCATAAACTCTTCCAGAAAAACAGTCTTGCTGCAAGACAGGCAAAACATTCGGTGTTGGAATAATCAAACTTAAGTGAGAAACAGTGTTCACCCCACCTGGCTGTAAAAGCCCTGTCCGACCCACTTGGATATCTCGAAACGCATAAATAAAATATTTATTGACCGAAAAACTCCCAGGAGCAATTTCTTTCACAGGCCCTTTTACGCCGTCTAAAGTTAAGAAACACTCATGAGACCTGTTAGTATTAACTTCATTGTTGTTAATGTAGTCGCTGGTGTTGTGTGCTCCTGAAATAGCGTTCATATCTACCCTCTCTAAACTTTATGAACTACCAGCCATCACTTGTTTATTCAAACGACTTAAACCAGCTGTCACTTTACCTTGAGCCTGCTGACTTTGATCAACAGCATTGGATTCAATTTCAATACCATTTGTCACGACTTCAGCTGTGTACAAAATTTTATTCCCTGTTTCAGCAGACGCTGCATTATCATAAAATAAAGACCAAAACCGCACATAGGTCGCCCCATTTAGCTTCCCAAGCGTATACTTGAGTTCTTCAACGTTGTTGGTTCCATCTGACTGAACCTTAATAACATCTACTTGCTTAATGTTGGTTCCTTTTCCAAGAGCATTCAAAGAGGTAACCGTATCTCGCCCCAATTGCCCCTGCCAAAAAAGCGACCCAAAATCAGGATTTTTTCCTTGGCTTCTATTATCAGTCCGACTTGGTAAAGGGTTATTTGTGACCGTAAAAGAACTGATTGTATGCGCATCAATTTCCTTAATATGGTCTTTAACCTTTGCACTGCCCTGAATGAACTCGTTTCTAATAAAATATGTTAACGCCATAGTGGCACCCCCTTAAAGCATGATCCGTTTTTAACTTGGTTCTTTAGGCAATGTTGCAACCAACCGGATAGATGCTGTTAAATCTTCAAGTTGGAAATGCGGCCGCAAGAACACTGTCGCACGATAGCTACCAGGATCTCCTTCCACATCAAATACATCCACACGCGCTTCACTTAAAGGAAAACGAGCTTTCACATCTTGCGGTGCATTTTCATTGAGCAGCACATAGTTTGCAATCCATGTTTGCAGATAATTTTTCACATCTTCTTTGGTTAAGAAAGAACCAATCTTATCCCGCACAATTGCTTTAATGTAATGCGCAAACCGAGAAGCTGCCAAGATATAGGTAATCCGCGCAGAAATGTTCGCATTGGCATTCGCTTCTGCCTTATTGTAAACCTTTGGTTTTTGAACAGTCTGTGATCCAAAAAACGCAGCTTTATCCGTTCCTTT
>CAYGMA010000106.1:0-1697 GCA_964351045.1 uncultured Holosporaceae bacterium
GAGCAAGAAGAAAAAGCAGCTGATCAAGAGGAAATGGAATCATGAGTCAGTCTAAGAAAATTAAAATTAAACAAATTGCAAGTGCGATTCGTAAGCCTAAGGTTCAACAAGAGTGTTTGCATGCTCTTGGGCTGAAAAAAATAAACCAGGTAAGAGAGTTGGAAGATAATCCAATTGTGCGTGGATTGATTTTTAAAATTTCTCACTTGGTTGAAGTTGTTTCTGAAACAAAATAATAAAAGATAAGGGTTTCCCATGTTAAATCAAATTCGTGATAATCCTGGAGCTTCAAAAAAACGGATGCGCGTTGGACGCGGTATCGGCTCTGGAAAAGGTAAGACAAGTGGTCGTGGTGTAAAAGGATACAAAGCCCGTTCAGGTTCTTCTGTGAATGGATTTGAAGGGGGGCAAATGCCTTTACACATGCGTTTACCTAAACGTGGGTTTAAAAGCATGCAGGCTAAAAACGTGCAAAGAATTAATTTGTGCCGTCTTGAGAAGCTTGTTGAGCTTAAGAAACTTAAAGCAGGTGAAACAGTTGATGGGGCGTCTTTGGAAAAGTTAGGCGCTATCCGTTCTGCAAAACATCCTGTGAAGCTTTTGGCAACGGGAGACCTTTCTGTTGCTTTGACTATTTCAGTTGATTATGCGTCCGAAGCAGCTACAAAAAAGGTTGTTGCAAAAGGGGGGCTGGTTCAATTAAAGTCAGCTCAAGAATAAATTTACAAGTGAGGGTCTGATGTCGTCTGCTGCTGAGCAACTTGCTGCTAATCTGGATTTTAATGTTTTTTCAAAAGCGCATGAGCTCAAGAAGCGCATTTGGTATACTCTTGGGGCCCTTATTATTTACCGTTTAGGAACATACATTCCTTTACCTGGTGTTGATTCCGAAGTTGTTCGGACACTTGCAAGTAAAAATGCCAATAACTTTTTTGGCATTTTTAATATGTTTTCTGGGGGTGCTCTTGAGCGGATGTCTATTTTAGCTCTTAACATTATCCCTTATATCTCTGCTAGCATCATTACACAGTTGATGTCCTCTATTTCTCCAACACTTGAGGCGTTGAAGAAAGAAGGAGATTCAGGGCGGCAGAAAATCAATCAATACACGCGTTACCTTACAGTATTCTTAGCAACGGTTCAGTCTTATGGGCTGGCAACGGCGTTGATTGGCCAAGGAGCTGTTTCTATTGACCCCTATTTGTTTAAAATCACAACCGTTATAAATGTTGTTGGTGGAACGTTGTTTTTAATGTGGTTGGGTGAGCAGATCACCTCTCGAGGTATTGGGAATGGTGTGTCTCTGATTATTTTCTCAGGGATTGTGGCTAACTTGCCGCAGGCTGCTTTAGGGCTCATTGAGCTGGGACAAGATAACACAGTTCCTGTTATGTTTATTCTTTTCATCTTTGCGGCGATTATTGGTATTTTTGCCTTCATCGTTTTTGTTGAAAGAGCGGTGCGTAAAGTTCTTGTGCAGTATCCTAAACGTCAAGTTGGATCACGTGTTCAAGGTGGGGAAGCAAGTTACATTCCTTTGAAGCTTAATAGCTCTGGTGTGTTGCCTCCTATTTTTGCACAAGCGCTTCTTGTGATGCCGTCAACAGCTGTGATGTTTATTTCAGACAGTTCTCCTGAGTGGCTTCAAACGCTTCTTTACTATGTTGCACCAGGAAAGCCGATTTTCATTGTTTTGA
>CAYGMA010000106.1:1707-2382 GCA_964351045.1 uncultured Holosporaceae bacterium
GATGAGCTTGATGATTGTCTTCTTTGCGTATTTTTATACAACAATCATTTTTAACCCAGCTGAAACTGCTGAAAACCTTAAGAAATCAGGTGGTTTTATTCCTGGGATTCGTCCTGGACAAGCGACTGCTGATTTTGTGGAAAAGCTCCTGTATCGGTTGACTTTCTTTGGAGCCGCGTATCTTGTATTTGTTTGCCTGTTGCCTGAGCTTTTAAAGGCAAAATATTCCATTCCTTTCTACTTTGGAGGAACCAGCTTGCTGATTATTGTCAGTGTGACTCTTGATACAGTTGCACAGGTTCAATCTCATTTAGTGGCACATCAATACGAGGGGCTTTTGAAAAAAGCAAACCTTAAAGGACGTCGTCGATGAATATCATTCTGATTGGCCCTCCGGGATCCGGGAAGGGAACACAAGCTGAATTCTTGAAAAATGAATACGGTGTTCTTCATTTGTCAACGGGGCAGATGCTTCGAGATGAAATTGCAAAAGAAACAGAGCTGGGTAAAAAAGCCAAAGAAATGATCGATTCAGGACAGCTTATAGCGGATGATTTGGTAATTGGTATGCTTAATGATACCGTCAGTCAGCCTGATTATAGTGTGGGCGTGATTTTAGACGGGTTCCCGCGTACTGTAAATCAAGCTGTTTCTTTAGACAAAATGTTGGAAGAC
>CAYGMA010000106.1:2392-4352 GCA_964351045.1 uncultured Holosporaceae bacterium
GACTTAGGGCGTACCATTGATCATGTGATTCAGATTGATGTGGATGAGGCAGTTTTAACAAAGCGTGTGACGGGTCGTTTTTATTGTGCGCACTGTAAGGCAAACTATAACGACTATTTTAAGCCTCCGCAGGAAGAAGGTGTTTGCGATATCTGTGGAGGAGACCAGTTCTTAAGACGGCCAGATGATTCCGCAGAAACGCTTAAAACACGTTTAAAAAAGTATCAAGAGGAAACCCAACCAATTGTTCCCTATTATATAGGGAAAGGGGTATTGAAAACAGTTGATGGATCATTGCCCTTTGAAGAAGTGTCGCGCAAGATAGCAGAAATTATAGAAAACTGATTTTTATCACTTGACGCAACACAATAAGATTTATAAAACACATATAACGAATTTAAGGAGTAGTTAATTGGCGCGTATAGCAGGTATCAATATTCCATCAGGGAAACCCATTTGGATTTCTTTGACTTATATTTATGGCATTGGGAAAAATGTTTCACTGAGAATCTGTGAAAAAGCAAATGTTGAACCAACATTGCGTGTTCACAAATTAACGGAAGATCAAGTTTCAGCTATTCGTAAAGTGATTGAGCAAGATCATCAGGTTGAAGGTGATTTGCGCCGCGTGATTTCTATGAATATTAAGAGATTGGTTGACCTTGGTTGTTACAAAGGTCTGCGTCATCGTAAAAGATTGCCTGTTAATGGACAAAGAACGCATACGAATGCACGTACAAGAAAAGGCAAGGCAGTTGCTATTGCTGGTAAGAAAAAATAATTAGAGAGCATTATGGCAAAAAACACTTCAGTTAAGCTTAAAAAACGCGAGCGTAAAAACATCACAACAGGTGTTGCGCATATTGTATCAACCTTTAACAACACAATTATTAGTATTTCTGATACTCAAGGGAATGTTGTTTCTTGGTCTTCTTCTGGAGCTCAAGGCTTTAAAGGATCACGTAAATCTACTCCTTTTGCAGCTCAAATTGCAGCTGAGGCGGCAGGCAAAAAAGCGCAAGAGCATGGGATGCAGAATTTGTCTGTATCAGTAAAAGGTCCTGGGTCTGGCCGTGAGTCAGCTTTGAGAGCGTTGTCTGCTGTTGGGTTTAACATTGATCAGATTAGAGATGTTACATCTGTTCCGCATAATGGATCGCGTCCTCCAAAACGTCGTAGGGTTTAATAGAGTTTTAAGAGTATAATTTCAATTCGGGAGCATATAGCTGTGTTACAAAAAAATTGGCAAGCCTTAACAAGACCGGATAGTTTTAATGTTGAAACTGTCGGTGAAAATAAAAAAACATTGGTTCTGAAGCCTCTTGAAAGAGGATTTGGCCACACATTAGGAAATGCATTAAGACGTGTTCTTTTATCATCTGTACGTGGAGCAGCTGTTACCGCTCTTAAAATTGATGGTGTTATGCATGAGTTTACGTCTATTCCAGGTGTTTTAGAAGATGTTACAGATATCATTCTTAACGTAAAAGGCGTGAACCTCGTTTCTCACTCAGAAAGCCCCAAACAGGTAACTGTGACAGCTCAAGGTCCTTGTGTTGTAACAGCTGGAATGATTGATGGCGGTTCTGACGTTGACGTTATCAATAAAGACCATGTGATTTGCACGTTAGATAAAGGTGCTAAGTTTTCAATGACATTACTTGTGGAGCAAGGAAAAGGATATGTTTCTGCTTCTCAAAATAAAAAAGAAGATCACCCATTGGGAATGATTGCGATTGATGCACTTTACTCTCCTGTGAAAGTTGTAACATATAAAGTAGATCATACACGTGTTGGACAAGATACAAATTTTGATAAACTTACCTTATCTGTAGAAACAAATGGCTCCGTTGATCCTGAAGATGCTGTTGCTCTTGCAGCTCGTATTCTTCAAGAACAGCTCCTTCCTTTCATTAACTTTGAAGAGCCAAAAGAAGTTAAAACAGAAGAAGAGGAAGAG
>CAYGMA010000107.1:0-925 GCA_964351045.1 uncultured Holosporaceae bacterium
CGCCTTTCTTCAAAGAAGATTATTCATCCTCTTCATTATGCGCAGTTAGAAACGCATCAAACTCCTTTAATGTCATCGCTACACCTTCAGGCTTAACCATCTGAAATGTGAAGTTTTTCAAGGCATTCTTTGCGGTGATCTGATTACCCCCCTCAAGAAACTCTTGCTCTTCCGTATCAGAGGAAACCGGCAGGTTGTTTGCAAGGAGAATATTAAACGGCTGATCTTTGTATTGTTCAAAAATCTCAGAGAAATGAGAAAACTTAACGTCAATTTTTTTGTAAAATTCTGGAAATTTCAGCATAACTGACAACCCGTTTCCAAAAACTCTTTTATTCAAGCTATCCAACACCACAGAGTCTGCGCCCGCCATCATAAATAATAATGCTGAGTCAATAGAAACAGACCCAAACTCAATCACGCGTACGGGTGTTTCGCTCTCTCGGTTCTCCTGGCATTTTTGCAGCATTTCATAAAGCGTTTTAGCAAGACATGGCGCATTGCTTTGCTCTGCTTCATCTCCTTCTTTAGCTGTAAAAATTTTTGGATAAAACTGCACCAACCTTTGTTGAGCTTGGGCTGTATATTCCTCCGGAAAGCATTCCAACAACTCTTTTTCTGTCACGCTGTGCGCGAAAAACGCAAAAGAAAATAAAAATAGAAAAACGTATTTCATACTAAGCATCCTTTTTTTTGTAAAATAATTACTATTTAGTTAACGGCTTTATAGTTTATTCTACTTTAAAATACAAGATGGAAGTCTCTCTCCTCCATCAGCTCCTCTCTCTACGTTCTTCCTGCTTTTTCCTCAACGTCCTGCTTCGTCTCCTTACGCCTTATCCCATCTCTCGGCGTCCTGCCCCTCCCCTCTACGCCCTGGGACTTGATCGCGGAGTCCAGTCAAAAAAGCGCAAAGCTCACCTGA
>CAYGMA010000107.1:935-4345 GCA_964351045.1 uncultured Holosporaceae bacterium
TTAAAATGTTGCTAATGTTATTTCCGACAGGTTTCACCTGACCTTAAGAAAAAAGGCCAGAAAAGGCCCTCTTTGCATCTATGCTATTGTAATATTTTTATGAGGTGATTTACCTTAATTAAAATGTAAGATCACTATTTACGATATTCAATCCAATCACGGTCCCACGCAACGTTAGCATAGCCTTTTCCACGACACGTGTGAGCTTCAGCCACTTTCCCACCAATAGCTTTACAGAGTCTCTCATTCCGTAGCGGATCGGTATTATAAAGACCAAGGTCATTACCCAATTTTGCAGCAACGCACAGCCTGGAATTTCGGAATAATTTGTTTTCGACAACATTTTTATAACCATCTTGTAGGAAGAAGTCCTTCTCCCCTCCCCTGGCATGAATCTTAACACTCATATTCTCATATACCCATTTTCTCCAATGCTCTTTCCGTTTCTTTTCATTATTCCAATTGTCATAAACATTCTTTGCCAGCCCCTCATTTTTGATCCGGCAACACACGTATCCGCTCTTACAAAAAGAATATGTCGATACAAGAGGCACTTGCGATAGTGCAATCACACATAAAAAGAAGATTGGGCTTTTTAATCCAAATAAGTTAAACATGGTTTTACCTCCCATTTTTAATGGCATCGGGCCAGCGGAAGCTCACCCCCCAGCCTACTTCTGCGCTTTAGTTTCTCCTTACTCTAACCCAACCTCTTGTGAGTTGTCAAAAAGAGAATTAGGATCCAACCCACACACATGCGCTGCATAGGGCTGAATATGCCCAGCCGCTGCCTTTTGCCCAAGCACCTGGTACGTTTCTCCCAAAAGACGCCAGGCCTTGCAATCATTCGGGTGCATCTGTAAATAACCTCTCAGTCGTTGCTCCTGCTTTTTCAAGGCCTGAACCCCTGCTTGATTTTCCCTCAGAAACCGCGCCGGATAATCTTTTAAATCAGGATTGCCAAACGATACATAAATAAAAATAACGCTACTCGTTAAAAGCCCTGTCAGAAAAAAACGCTTCCAAAAAGAAAGTCGCCGCCCCATCCAAAACACAAAAACCACAAAAATCAAAAGCAGAATAAAAATAGGGGCCATTTATTTCCGCCTTTTCCATAAGCGCCGCAGAAAAAAAACCACCAGCATACTCCCTAAAAAAACAGGAGCACCCCAGAGCACCACGCCCGCTCCCTCAAGGGGTGGATTCACCAAAATTTGGTCTCCGTAGCTGGTTTTAAGAAACGCTAAAATCTCTGTCTCACCCCAACCTGCTTTTAGCTTTTTCTGAATCACGGCCCGCATATCTTGAGCCACAAGCGCCTGAGACGCCTCAATGGTTTGCCCAGCACACTCAAGGCACTTTATCTTTTTAGAAAGGAGAACCTCCTTTTCATGCAGCGTCATGAGCTTCTTTTAATCTTTCCTTGATTTCCAGCAAGTCTCTTGCCTTTAAGCGCCCGGCTTTGTGATAAAGCACCACTCCATCACCTCCCACAACAAAAAGCTCAGGAACCCCTCGAATTCCCCAAGAAGGCGCAATAGTTAAGTCTTTATCTCTAAAAATTTTTTCAGCCGCCTGTTTCTGAGTCTCTGTAATCTGCGCGGTATCATGATATAAAACCAACCACGTAGGACTATTTAAATAGCGTAAATCCTGCAAAACGCCCGCACAATGCGCACACCAAGACGCTAAAAAAACAATAACTTTTTCTTCTTTTTTTTCACCCCCTGGTTCCTTTTCAAATTCAGGGTGCTGAAGCGTTTTCATCGGCGCCTCTTTCCCAACCAGCGGATGCTCCCTCCCCTGGTTCTTTTGAATTGAAACCACTAAATAAAACAGCACACTCACCCCAAACACAAAAGCAAGAGTCCAAAGTCGATTCATTCACTTTCCTTTCTAGATACGCTGCAAAAACCCAGCAGGCATCCCATAAAAATCAGGGCAGCGCCACTCCAAACCAAAAAGAGCAAAGGACTTTTCTTTACGCGTAGTTGCCAGCTGCCATCTTCTTGAGGCTCTCCTAAAGTTAAATTATAAAGCACACCTCCACGAATGAAAATAGAAGAAACGGGCAAAAACAATTCACGTTCATAATAAAACTGTCGCTCTGGCATAAACAGATCAGGCGTTTCTTTTCCCCGCTGAAACAAAACATGCGCGCGTGTCGCCAGCGTATTTTCATAGGGCACTTTATCAAGCTTTTCCAAGTTATACGTATCATTGAGGATCGTGAGAGACTGCTGCGGAAACAAATAGTCATACGATTCTGTCTCTAAAAGAACCCCACAACTCAGACCAATCATAAAAATCCCCATACCCAAATGACTCATCACTTGCGCTGCTTTTTGAAAAAACACACCCTTTTTCACAACGCAATAAAAATGCCGCACGCCTGAAAGCACAATCAACAGACCAAGCCCATTCACGCCTAAATATAAAAAAGTATCTTTCAAACTCAACCGCACATAGGCCAGCGGGAAAAGGGTTTTCCCTAAAACAAAAGCCCCTAAAAAACACACACTGAGCGTTCCTGCAAAAGCCCACAAAACCAATTTCTTTTTCTGCCCCGCAAAACGACCTTCATAAAATGCCATGAGAAGCAACCAAATCACCAAAGGCCCCCAAAGAAGTGTTTGGTAAAAGTCAGGTCCAATCGTGATAGAAGTCTGTGAAAATAGCTGAAACACCAAAGGGCCAAAAATACCTGTCAAAACGACCAAAAAGAGGTATGAAACAGCCAAAATATGGCCCAAAACGATCAAAAAAAGGGTCCTTTTAGGGGTAAAATCGTCTCTTTTTTGCTCTTTTTTGCTCTTTTTTTGCGTATAAATGCCATATCCCAAAAAAGAAAAAACAAGCAAAATCAAGAAGATAATTAAGAGAGCTCCCCCTCGTTTTGGGTCCAAAGAAAACGTGTGCACCGACGTCAACAACCCCGAACGCACAATAAAAGTGCAGAAAATAGAAAGGGTTAGCCCCATCATTGCCAGAAAAATACTCCCCGTTTTCATCCCCATATCTGTTTTTGAAAACGGCAATCCATGTATTAACATCAACAAAACCAGCCATGGCAACAAAGACAGCACCTCTACTGGATCCCAGAACCACCAGCCACCCCAGCCTAGAACGTAATACGCCCAAAAACTTCCCATCATAATCCCCAGCGTCAAAAACGCGAAAGACAGCATCACCCAGGGTTTCAGGCAACTCAAGTACTGCGTCTTCCTCGTAAGCAGCATTGCCATCACCAAGGAATACACAACAGATAAAAAGACATGTCCTCCAAACAATGTCGGCGGATGATAAGCCAGCCCTGGGTCTTGCAGCAATGGATTCAATCCTAAGCCTTCCGCCGGAAAGGGCACATGCCGTAAGAATGGGTTTGAGGTAAAAATCAAAAACCCACCATA
>CAYGMA010000108.1:0-4240 GCA_964351045.1 uncultured Holosporaceae bacterium
TGGTAACAGCCCAATGATTTTTTACACCCCTCTAAATGCTTCAAACATTTTTCATGTTCTCGAGTAGCCAGTTGAGAAACGAACCCTTCATAAAGAGAAGCCGCCAACTCCGGAAAAACCTTAAACTCATCAAAAGAATCAGCAATATCTCGCGCAATAAATCCTTTTGGCCATATACCCTCTAACTTATCTGCCGTCACACCATCCATTAAAAGTGGAAAAATAAACTGAGAAGACACCCCATTATCCAGCCGACGTTGAATAGCCTCAAGGTCTTTCCAAATATTCCTTTTCTTCTGTTCCTGTAACTGGTGCTCTATATATTCTGGTGAAATAGATAACCCGGATGTTCCATCATCCTCAATACCTTCTATAAGGTTCTCACGCCATGCTTTCCACTCTTGGGCAGCAGAAAGAAAATCTTGATTAACCACCATTACAACGGCATCAACCGTTTCAAGAGTTCTCCTATAATCATAAATGCACCCGTTATTATTATCTTTAATATCCATTGTAGCACAAATGCCACAAGCTCTTAAAAAGTCACGCATGGGTGAAATTCTAGACGTTTGCCAAGAAGCATTTTCGCCTTTATCTTGTTTCCAAGTGTAGCATAAAAAAGTAGTAGGAGGATCCGCAAACCTAGTAGAAAGAACTCTGATCTTTTTTGCCAACTGCATAAGTTGCGGTTGAAAAACCCCTGTTAAACCAAAATACTCATCTTCATGAATTGGATGCTGAAGAGTTTCTGTTGTTACAAACCCCTCTCTTGGTTCATAGATTAAAGATAGCGCTTGACGTAATAAAGGCCTCTCTTGAACATCTTCTTCATCCTCGTCATCCTCATCATCTTCAAAAGTTGAAAGTCTTCTGCTGCGATATTTCTTATTGTTAGAAATTTTTGCCCCCTTAGAAGGAAAAGTTGATTCCCTTTGGCAACGCGCTTCTGTCTTTTCAACATCCTTCCCACCTTCAGGACTAACGAAACCAGACTCTGTCCCTTCTCGTGCCTTCCGAGAAAAAACATGAGTCCTCCCTATTGGCTCAGAATAACTTCTGACCATACGTAAAGGTGAAAGAAAACGACCCTGTGTATCTACAACACCAAGGCCTTGTTCCCCCTCTCCTGGAAAATAAAAACGGGGCACTGCTCTATCTTTTTTCTTAACCGCGCCTCCTGCTTGACTATCAAGCTCAATTTCATCTTCAGTTTCGCTGAGTTCTTCAGAAGACTTTTGTCTTTCAGCGTAACCTGGCTTAATATCACCAGGCTTTGGTTTTTTGAAAGAAGGCCCAGGTTGACCTTGCTTTGACTCTGCCTGCCTTGACTCTACAAAGTTATTCTTCTTTGATTCAGGCTCAGAGTTAGCTTCAGACCCAAGTGCAAGTCCAGACCCAGATCCAGGTCCAGCCTCAGCAGAAAAAACCAAAAATAGTAGTAAAAAAGCAAAAAGGCCCTTCATCATTTCCTCCAATAATATTTAGTGCATAAAGTAGAACTGTGTAACAGGGGCTTAGTATCCCTCATCAAAATTGCATTTTTAATTTGATTTTTTAAAAAAATTCAACTTTTATAAGAAATTAAGAATTCCAACTCCAGCAAGCCTCATATTTCCTTAAAAAAAATCAGTATTTAAAAAAAACCATCGATCAGGTATGCTAGTAAAATGAGAGCTTATGTTGTAATTTTTTTAGTTTTATCAGGCTTTTTTCTAAGTTTAGCCTTCAACTCAGACATACGCTCAACCTATGACTACTACCTCTTTCGCAGAAAAGCCTGCAAAACCTCTTTAAAGCGCACCGCCCAAGCCCTAGTTCACGAAAAATCCTACAAAAATTGTCTCATTGCCGCCCAACGCAAAGTTTATAAATCAGGATCAAAAATCAGAAACAAACTCAAACGCTACCCTGAAGGGCTTCAGCGTATTTTTTTAGAAGCATTAAACCGTCGACTTGATCAAGGCCGCAGTTATAAATCAACCATTCACCCTTTAAATGAGCTAACGCCCATCATTGAAGACTATTTCATCCACAAAAAAAGTCTAGAATCCTGGTGGAACCAACGGGATGAAATCCTGTCCAATCTAGAAAAAAACCGCACAACCACGCCGTGTCATGCTCAAATTAACTACCTCTCTCTCAATAAACTTCTTCACGAAAAATACGCTGCCAAAAACAATGACCATTCCCTCCATAAAGAAATTTCAAAGCTGTATAACCTTCTCGCTAAGCTTCATTTTAATGGGATTGACGTATGCTTAGATAAGTTTGAAAAACTGTGGAAGTTTTATGTGGCTTCAGACTCTGTCGACCTCCAACAACTCCCTTCCTTAATCACTGAGATACGTCCTCAAATCAAAACGCTTTACAAAGCCTGTTATTATCCCCCCACCCTAGAAAATGCTCAAAAACTTAAAAAAGCTGTTGAAAACTTACTCAACCAAAAGACCTATAAGAAAAATCTCGAAACCCTTGCAGCCATAGTACAAACCGCTTGCCTAGAAAAAGAAACCAACAAAGCGGCCTGTGCAAATGTTCCAAATCGATTTGAAAATCTAACAATCATGAAACAAATCATCCAACAGCTTCAATATATCGACCACACTTTCTCACAGCCCCCAAAATAAGGGCATCAAATCAGCCCAACAGCATCAAAAAAAGGGGCTCAAAGCCCCTTTTTCTTTTAGTCTTCAAAATGAGCACTAATACTCATAGTAGTCATCATCATCTGAAGAATCACCGTTATTCCTTGCTTGTGCTTGCATTCCCTGTCTTGCCATCCTCGCAGCATGCTCTCTTGCAATCTGTGCAGCATACTCTGCAGAAAAATCTTCATCAGACTGAACAGCTGCTGTAGACGACTTAGGCTTCCTACTAGGAGTAAAAGGGTTAGAGTACTCATCAGCATTTGTATTCGTTGCTGCTGCAGAAGATGCCTTAGGCTTTCTTCTAGGCGTAAAAGGATTATCGTACCCTCTATCATCATATGCATTTGTTGCTGATGAAGATGACTGCACCTTATTATCTTCAGCCGCATACATCCGTTTAAGACGTGCTGCATATGCTCGCGCTTGAGGCGTTTGATTCATTTCTTCATCAGACTCATCATCTGAAGAGCCACCATCAACAGAAAGACCTGCAACTGACGACACCAAACGCCCAACAGCGCTCGGTTCATCCTGCATCCCCTGGTACTGACTAGCTATATACGTAGCAACGTCATCCGGCAACCCATTAGCTTCTGCCTCAGAAAGCCCAGGCCCACCATTTTTATTTCTCAGCACACGCCTAACCTCAGCAGATTGCATATTTTTATCTACTTGAGTCAAATCTCTAATCACAAAACGACCATTCCCGCGATCATCCCAATTCAAATTTGACCTAGTATCAACAACGCGCTGCAATTCTGGAAAAAGATGATTATCAATACGTTTTGAAAATCCCTCGCCTCTTGAATAAATGCCATGTCGTTTAAGCTTAGCCCCTTGAATGCAGGCAGCCACTTTCATCAAATTAGCATTTGAATAATGTTGAAGATCTTGTTTCTGAATCGTATGCAAATTAATTCCATATCTTGCATCAAAAACAGGCGTTCTGTCACCTGGTGCAGCAGTCACAACCGACGTGGTTAAAACTCCCGCTAAAAATAAAGAAAGTATTGGTTTCATATTTTAAATCCTTTGTTTTGTTTTTACATGTTTTATATAGTAACTAGTATTTTAATAATCAACCTTATCTATACTTTTTTTTAGAATTTTTCTGAAACAGACCTGCACAACGCACTATATTTCAGCTTTCATTCTAAAAATTTTTGCCCCCTCCCTACGCTCCGCGACTTGATCGTGGAGTCCAGTGATTAATGTGCGATAGCTCCACCAAACTTAAGAACGAAGAGAAAACACAGTATGTAGAGAAGGAAGAGCTCCTCAATATGTCCCTCTCTTATCTGATTGTAGCTATAAAAACCCAAAGCCCCATTTCTACTCCTGCTCTTTTTTCAGGTCACATCCTTCTTTTTTCAAATGCTGTCTTGACAGGCCTAGCCCCAGACCTTTATACAAGAACTATCACTTACCACGGAGGGGTGGCTGAGTGGCTGAAAGCGGCGGTTTGCTAAACCGTTATACGGATCATATCTGTATCGGGGGTTCGAATCCCCCTCCCTCCGCCACCCTGCGCCCTTACGAGCTTCGGGCGGCAAGCCGACCGAATGGCCGTTAGTAGCAGGAGTGCCACACGA
>CAYGMA010000109.1:0-4081 GCA_964351045.1 uncultured Holosporaceae bacterium
CAGAGTCTCAATTGAATGCTATTTATGCACTTGTAGATAACGGGTTTGCAACTGAAGATCAATTAACTAAAGCGCTTCAGCCTTTTTCTCCCGATCAAAGGAAAGAATTTATAGATGGATTGAAGAACGCTTCAGATTTTTTCATTTATAAGAGAGATTTCGATAATAAATATCTTCCAAAACAGAGTCAGAGCACGAAGACTGCATCAAGAGCTCCTAAAACTGAAGAAAAAAAAGGAGGACTAACAAAAAAAGCTATTGATGATGCGATAAAAGCTTATTTTTATCAAGTCCCTGGAAACTCTTTAAAAGAGTCCTATCCAACGTTATGGGATACAAACTCGCTTAAAAGGGTGCACTTTCAAGACGGTAACGGCAAAAATATTCCTCAATTTCAGAAGGTACAAGCTCTTCTTGACCGGTATTTTGATCAGGAACCTTTTAAATCTTTAAGAGAGAAAATGTATGAGCGGCATAAAAAGGCAGTTAATCCAGGAGAAGTCATAAAGTCTTTGCGTGTGTGCACTAACACCCTTAAACAGTTTTTTACCCCGTTTAAGAATGATTTTCAAAAGGTCCAAAGCATAGAAGATGAAATAGAGGAAAAACAACAACAGATAGAAACAATTGAGAAACGCGTTCAAGCAAGGGGGAGCATAACTGAAAAACAGTCAAAGAAGTTGAAGGCTGCCCGAAAAAAACTTTCTCGCCTGTTGAAGCAAACTGGAGCGCGCAATATAAGCGCTTTTTCCAAGAGAAATGTTGGCCTGAATAAAAAATGGGTTACGCTTGGAGGTTTTTCCGGTCAAGCTATTTCTCAAGGTAGAGCCAGATATAAAGTAGATGGAGACACTCTTAAAAATCAAGAATACAAAATATCTATTGAAAAAGGATTTACCCCTTTAACTCCTTACGAAGCAACTAGAACTCTTAAAGAATGGGGTGATTTTAATCCTAGCCAACGGGAACAGGCTCCTGAGTCTGTGGTTCTTTATTGGAAAATTCTTTTTCATGCCGCTTCAGAATGTCTTTCTGGAGATGGTACTGTCTTGCCAAACTCTAGGTCTTCGCCTGTTCCAAAAAGACAGGTGGATGTGACAGAGGAGCTTACAGATTCTGGAACTTTTTATACATATACAAGAATGATAAAGGGCAAGAGCAAAGGGTTTAAAATTACCAAGAAATCTTTCGACAGAACAAACAAGGATCCAAGAGCCTCTTTACAGTATGTTGTGGTAAACACGATAGACAAAAGAAGTAAAAGTACGTCGGCTCCAACGACAGCTACTACTAAGACTGGAGCGTTTCCACCGCAAGGGAATGGAATTCCGGTGCCGCCACCTCTTCCACCGCATGGAACGGGTGCTCCTACTCCTCCTCCTTCTAGCGCGCCGCCACCTCCACCACAAGGTTCTGGCGTGCGCCAGCCTTCATCTCAGCCGCAAAGCAACGAAAGAAGTGCATTGCTTAGCCAAATTCAACAGGGGATGGAATTGAGAAAACCTTCTGTTAAACAAGGGGGTGAAGGAACAAGACAGCCAGAAAACGACAAATCCACAATAAAAAAAACGTTTTATTTTGTAAAAAACGGGAAAAATATTAATAAAGACACAAAAGCAGAAATTAATCAAAGCGTTATAGATCAAAATTCCCCAGATTTTTTTGAGAAAGTAGATAATGTTTACGTTTATTACGACGAGGGGACTAAAAAATATTATAAGAGTCCTGTTATAGAGAAAGCAACTGTGCCTTTTAATAGTTTTACACTTGAAGAAGTGCCTAAAGTCAATGTTGAGTCTCCGGTTGAAAATTATGTATTAAAAAATAAGATATCTGTCTATAAAGATGGAAGGGGTTATAAAACGAGGTATCAGCCGGTTAAAGTAGTTAATGCACAATTCGTAACAATGGCTGGATCTCCATTTAAAATTGTGCCAGCGCCTTCTCCTTCTTCATTTGTGAGTAAGGCAGATGAAGATAAGGCTTTTAATAAAGCTATGAATTCTAGAAGAAGAGTCATTCGCTCAGACTCAGATGATGATAGCTCAGATTCAGATGATGATAGCTCAGATTCAGATTGGTCTGATGATGAGTGATGGTTGTAGAGTGTTTAACTTATTCTTGGGTTTAGTTTTTATTGAACCTACGGGAGCATCCAGTGAAAGGTAAAAAAACGAACACTTAAATGCTTTAAATAAAGCTTTTAGTACAACGAAGAGGCCTCGTTTGGGGCCTCTTTTTTTTGAAGCTTTAAGTCTTCTCCTGCACACACCGTCTTGTCCTCCCCCTTCCTTCTACGTTCCGCGGCTTGATCTAGGGAACCAGTGGTTAAATGGGGTGGTGAGCCTCTTTACTTTGCTATTAAGCGTTGAGAGAGGGGCTCTCACCCTTTGTTTGACAGGATTGGTGTCAAGCACTAGGACGTAGAGAAAAAAAGAAGCCCCAGGGCGTAGAAAGGCAGGTCGCCGGGAGACACTACCAGTGTGAATTTCCTACCCCACTTGTGCTTTGATGGTTTCCCAGAAGGAGCGGAATTCTTGTGGGGTGAGGGCTTTCTCAGAATGATCGTGCATGGCGGTGAACTCTAGGCCTAAAACATCGATATCTGGATCATGAAACTCAAGGGCTGAAGCGATTTCTTCGATGTTTTTCAGGCGGTCATCAATGATAATGACCAGCTTAGGATGAAAGCGTACCAGGCGCAGAAACTGGCGGATAACGTCGCCTTTTGTATGAGGTGCGCGGCCCCCATTTGCAAAGAGAATACCACGATAATAGGTGGGAAGCTGATTGTTATAGGGTTGAATGCTACGAAGCAACACGATTTGTTGGAGAAAAGAGTCAGAAAAATCAAGGCCTAAGCTCTGCAAAATTTGGTGGCGCATGCTTTCCACAGCGCTGATGGGAGGCAAGGGCCCTACAATACTCGCTGTGAATGCAATTACTTTAACCCCTTGATTTTTATAATCTTTTAAGATTTTTGGTGCGTTGGGATCAATGAGGTGCTGCCCTGCGATCATCAACGCATGGGTGAACGCTTTTTCAATAAAAAGAGGAGGCTGATTTTTAAAAATTTCATCAAATATCCCTTTGTTTTTCTTGTAGTTTGGCAGGTCGAGCGCTGGGTGGTTCGGGGCGGTGAGGGTGAGATCAATATCAACTGCTAAAAGTGTTTTGGATGGGTCTTTAACATGTTGATCTATCTGCTTTTTTGCGGCTTTTAACGAGGCAACAGGGTAAATACCAAGCATTTTTGCGTGCGTCGGTTTGGCGATAAAAAAAACTAAAAAACTCAGAAAAAACAAGGACCTCATGCGTCTCTCCTCCCATGTGAATACCTCTAGAATAGACCAAAAAAAGAGTCAAAAACGATGCGAAAAGCACTAAAAAGTGCAATTTTAGAGCGAAATTTGGCCTGTTTTGACTCGATTTTGAGGTGTTTCAGACCCTTTTTTGAGTGTTTTGACCCCCTTTTTGCCCTTTAGGAGAAAGTTTTAATTTTGTCAAAAAAACAGCTTCTTGAAAAAAGGACATTAAGACGAGAAGTGAACGCAAAAAAATGGTGTGTGTTAATGCAAAGCGGGAGGGGAGTTGGCTTTTTCTCTAAAGAGTGTATCACTGTAAAGTAAGGTGAAAATCTTGTTTTTTGTCCCAAATAGAGATGTCGTGTTTTTGGGTTTAGAAAAAAGAACCTGGCTGGGTGAGTGAGAGAAATTGAGTGGTCATATCTTTATGAAGGATAGAGTTTTTGGGTTTTAACTCTCTATTTATTTTTAACTCTCTAATTGCACATTAAATCTTTCTAAAATGTTGAGCGGATCTGCAACGTTTTCTTGGGTTAGATTAGGGCACTTACCTAAGAATAGCCTTTTAATGGTTTGAAGAGACTTGAACCCGGAGAGGTTAACGTCGGTTAGGTCTGTGCAGTTGTATAAGAAGGCCTCTCCAATAGTTTGAAGGGCAGACAATGAAGATAAATCAACCTGGGGCAGGTTTTTGCACTCAGCTAAGAAGAAGTTCCCAATGGTTTGAAGAGCGTTGAATCCAGAGAGGTTAACGTCGGTCAGGTTTGTGCAGTCGC
>CAYGMA010000110.1:0-1600 GCA_964351045.1 uncultured Holosporaceae bacterium
CATTTGACACAAAGTTAACGTTTTGAATATTTCTCTTCTTTTCCAGCCCCCCATTCTTATTAGCAAGAAACTCTGTCAGGGTATCTGCCAAAAACTATCTCTCCTATTCAAAACTATTCATTAACAGACTAACAAAACCCACCCTCAAGCCCAAGAGCTTTCTTGTTGTTTCACCCTCTCGATGTCCTGGAGCTCTTTTTCTTCACGTCCTACCTTCCCAGCTACACCCTGAGGCACCTCTTTCTTCTACGCCCTGCCCCTTCTCCCCCCTACGTTCTGCCCACCCTACCAACGTTCCGCGACTTGATCGCGGAATCCAGTCAAACAAAGCGCGTCAGCTCAATTAATCATAAAAAACTAATTGTAAAAAATGAGGAACACCCATCAAGGAAAAGACACAAAAAAAGACAGATAGCTCAGGCCACCTGTCCTCCTAAAGTCAAGCCACCTCTGCCTCTAAGCGACCGCATCCACATCATCATCAATCTCAGCAGCAGGACCGCTAGACACTGCGCCTAACTCTTTAAGTTTGTCTTTCGCAAGCGCTTGAAGCTCCTCCAGTTTCTCATCACCTGACTCCACATAAGCGTCTACAAAGTCTTCAGCTTTTTTTGTCAAAAAATTATTCGTTGCAAAATCATTCACCAGATCGAGCTCGTCCACCTGAAGGGCTTTATGGTTCCGCGCATACCCCGCCAGCGCGTGTCCAAACAGCTCTTTCACGTTTTCATCTGTTAAACTCTTCAAGCCTAAAATCCCTTCATACTGCTCACGAGTCAGATTCTTAAATCCTTCCTCTAAAATCCCATAAGTCTCTGTTGCAACTGATTTTGCTAGCGTAGAAATCCCAATAAGACGTGGATCTACTTCCTCCAACACAGTCTCAAATCCTGTTATCGTTAAGCGTTCCTGAATACCTTTTGGGCAACTCCAATCCCCTTGACCATAAGCATTCTTCGACTCCGACACTGCAAGCCTCAACCAATCCCGCCGCGTTTCCTCTGAAAGCGTTTCCATATACGAGCACACATATCCCAAAAGCGGCGTGGCCATACTCATGTAAGCAATCTCTTGCCCCCTTTCTGGCGGGTAATACGCTGTTGATAAAGCCTTGTTCACATCCTGACTCGTCACACCCTGACGGCTCATAGCCTCATCAGTATCAAGTCCCACCGAAATTTTTCTCATTTTTTCTAGACAGGCTTTTAATGGCATTCTTTGAACACCCAGCGATTTTAAAATACTTTCGATCGCCTGATACCCTACAACGCTCTCCCCATCATGAGTCACCCGAACCTTAGCTGCATTATGAACTTCATAAGCCCATCCTTTATGAAAGTCTCTCGATTCTTCAGCAATCCACATGGTAACGCTATTTCGAACTCTAGAGACAATGCTAGGAAAATCAACCTGCTCTCCCTCAGAAAGCTCTGTCTGGGCTGCTACATATCCTATCAAAACATGTCGAGCAAAAACAGCCCTCTCCTGCTCCGTATCAAAATGGCTAAAACCTTCATTATAAATGTCAAAATAACCTTCCTGACTCGCCAGCATCTCAGCAACGTCTTCTCTCTGAGTTGGGGGCGTCAGAGACATAAGA
>CAYGMA010000110.1:1610-4054 GCA_964351045.1 uncultured Holosporaceae bacterium
ATGGCTAAGACTTCACCAGAACCCATTTCCTTGTGAACAAGTCTCTCTGATTTCTCTACAATATCTGCTCGCTGATCTTGGGGTGTCCCTAAAACAGCTTTAAGGATATATGTAACTTCATACAGCTTCATTGAATCATTTGTAAGAGAAGCAACCTGCTTAACAAGCTTTTCTCTCTGATCTTTCGAAAATTTAGAGATTTCTCTAAAAATATCTAAGACGTTATTGCACCTCATTGAATCATTGATAAGTAGCACTGCCAGTTCAAGAGTATCTCTCCACTCTTTAATCTCAGGAACACGATGAAGAAGAAACTGAATATCATACCCCCCCATTGCACCAGTGATAAGCGGCTCTATTTGTTTAATAATATTGGCCCGCTGTTTTTTGGGGATATTAAGAACAGCTTGATAAACACTAAAAACGTCCCCAATACTCATCTTCTTCTTGATAAGAGGCTCTAGCTGTTTATCTACCTGCCCTTGGAGCGCTTTTTAAGTCACATATAAAGCATTTTTAACCTCTTTATGTTTTTCTTCACCTTTTACAAACCTATTCGAATAATCCTCTGGTCTAATAAACTGTACAACGTTTTCAAAAATTTCCTCTTGACGGTCAGCAGAAACTTCAGGGACCTCTTTCATGACTCTCACAATTCTTATAGTTCCTATAATATATTTTTTATCCCTTTTCTTTTTCTTAGCAATGAAGTTAGCTGCCTTTTCTGCAATCTCTTTTCTCTGATCTTCAGGGATTTCTCTAAGCTCTTTTATAATTTCAACAATTTTAGGTATTTTTCCTTTTTTTGTAGCAAAAAAACGCACACTCTCTACAATTCTCTCTAGAGACTGCACAGGAATCATCTTTAGCTCGGCTATAAGAGAATTTGCTTTCCCTTTTTCATTCGCTGGTATATAGGCAAACAGCGGATATATGACGTCAAAATATTTAGGTGTTAACTGTCGTTTAATACCTGGAAATTTTCTTATTATTTGTGCTTTTGTAACCGCTTGTTGCTCTGTGTGTGGATCCGCTTGAACCTTCGTTATCACGCCAAAAAAAGAAAACAAGAAGACTGCAAAATATTTTTTCATTTAAAACCCTAAATAAATAGTTAACATTTTAAGGTTATAACAGATAATAAACCATTTTCAAGTTGCGTTTTTATTGTTTTTTAAATTCCAAAGAAACAAGAACTTATATCCCGAGAAAGTGTCCCTAAAAATACCAGAGAAGGAAAAGCCCCAGAGCAATGCGGTACAGAGCAATGGGAGCAAAAGAGAATTTTCGAAGCCAGGTCATTAAGAAAGTCAATGCTATCAAGCCAACACCAAACGCGATAACCATCGCTAAGAACAACTCAGAAGAGGTAAACAAAGCCCATCCATTTGGCAACTTTGCAACTGTCAACGTTGTGGCTCCAAGCACTGCTGGAATAGAAAGCAAAAACGAAAATCGCGCTGCTTCTGTGCGTTTGAAGCCCAAAAGTCGGCCTGCAATTAGCGTAATACCCAAGCGACTCACGCCAGGAATCAAGGCCACCACTTGAAGCAGCCCCACCACCAAGGCATCCTTCAAAGACATCGTCGAAAGCGTGCGTGTCGTTGGTGCTTTTTCATCGGCCACATACAACAGCACACCAGAAATAATAGAAGTCCATCCAATAATCGTCATGCTCCGCCCTAAGTCTGGAACATAGGTGTGAAGCATATAACCTGCGATCACCACGGGGATCGTTGCCGTCACTAAAAATAAGAACAACCAAAACCCTTCCGTCACCTTTCCTTTAATCACAGAAAACACACCTGAAATCATATTAAAAATATCCCGGTGGAAATAGATCAACGGAACCAACAATGTCCCTAAGTGAAGCGCCACTTCTGTTAAGCGCCCTAAAGTTGGCAAGTGAAACAGCCTATGAGCAAGTTGCAAGTGCGCCGTTGAACTCACTGGCAAAAATTCTGTGATCCCCTGAATAATGGATAATACAAATAAATCTTTCATCATTGTCCTCTTCTACTTAAAAAAGCGCTCGTAACACTCAAAATTAGGCCTAAAACCCTCAAATTTTGACCTCAAACAGGCAAAAAACGAGCTCAAACCACATAAAAATCTAGTCAAACACGGCTTTATTTTTGCCTATTTTTGCATAAATCTTTTAAAAAGAACCATATATTTGATATGATGCTCATGCAAGGAATAGTTTAGTTTATGTTTGAAAACGCCACACGAACTCTTTATCACATGACCATCTGCCCGCATTCGCGGCTGGCGCGCCTTGTTTTAGCTGAAAAAAATTTAGATTTTAAATGCGTCACAGAAAAACCGTGGGAAGAGCGCCCAGAATTCATTGAACTCAATCCCGCTGGCACGCTTCCTGTTTTGGTTGAAAGCTCTGGCCTCATTGTGCCCGATGTGTATCCCCTCATGGAATACCTAGAAGA
>CAYGMA010000111.1:0-877 GCA_964351045.1 uncultured Holosporaceae bacterium
AGGGGATTAATAGCGTGCTTTTTTTAGGTGTTTTTTTACTAGTGGTTTTTTAAAGAGGGTTAAATCCCTTTTCCTCTAAACACCGTCTTTTTCAGTTTGGCCTAAGTTGAGCTTTTTCCATTGATCTGAGCGATAGCGGAAGATGAAGAGGGTTAGGTTTGCAATGGCATAGAAACTCATGAAAATCCACTGCTCTCCAGGTTTTAAGAGATCAAGCTCCATAAGAATAACGGTGGGAATAAACCCAAAGGCAAAAGAGCAAAACGGATTTGCGAAAAGAATGAAGAGGGTGTCTCCTGCAGCTTTTAATAAGCCTACAAGAATCCAAACAGCGCCGTCAATTAGCATAAAGACCCAAACGGCTCTGAGGGCCCAAAGGCTTTGTGTGTAAACTTCTGATCCATAGGTTGCTTTTGCGCGGTCAATCTCAAAGATATCGAGCCAAAGCTCTGGCCATATCAGGAAGAAAGGGCTGACAGCTAAAACCCAGGTGATATGCATTTTGAAGCCTGATTTAAGCAGCTTTTTTGTTAAGAGGGTATCGCCAGATCCAATGAGGTTTGAGGCAATGGCTGTGACTCCTTTTTCAATGCCTTCTGTGAAAAACATGAAAAATAGAAAAACAGTTTGCCCCATGATGAAGGCTGTTAAAAAGGCGTCTCCTTTTTTGGCGGAGAAATATAATAAGAGAGACCAGCCCAATAGCTCAATGGTGTGGGCAAGGGCGGATGGCAAGCCGATACGGACGCTTTTTTTCATGAGATCAAAATCCAATGACCAGGTGAAGGTTTTATATTTTTCCCGGATGGTGGGTTTGAAAAAAGCATAGAATAAAACAATCACACTGGTGAGCTCTCCCAACACAGTGGCATAAACA
>CAYGMA010000111.1:887-4046 GCA_964351045.1 uncultured Holosporaceae bacterium
TGAACGCCCATACTTGGGATGGAGCCATATCCAAAGATGAAAAGAGGGTCTAACACAATATTGACAAGGTTTCCTGCTATCGAGGCATAAAGAGCAATGCGTGTTCTCCCGATACCAGAGAAAAAGCCAACGAGTGCAGCAGATAGGCAATGAAGAGAGCCTGTTCCTAAATACCAATTGGCATAGGGAAGCGCTGTTTCATATAAGGACGGCTCAATGAGAAGAGGAACCAGGTAAAGGGCGCAGGGAATGAAAAAGAAGGTGGCCCCTAAGGCAATGAAAAGCATTTGCCAAGTGGCAAGGCCTGCTTTTTCGTATTGTTTGGAGCCGTTAAATTGGCCGACAAAAACCTCACTGACAGCGCAGGTTGAGAGGGGAATAAGGAGGAATGTGTAAACAGTGGTTCCTGCAACAGCTGCCCCATTCATGGCGTCGAGTGAGTAATAAGCCAAAAACAAGCGATCGATGAAGCACATGACATAGCCGGACATCATCGAGAGGATGATGGGAACTGAGATGTGCAAAAGCTCTTTCAGACTTGCTTTTGGATAGGGGCTTAGGGTGTGTGTCATCTTTCTTTAAATTTTTCTAACAGAGTAATATGGGGATTTTGATAGGGGAAGTCAAGGGTGTGGATGAAAAAATGTGCAAAGGTGCGGGTTTTTGTGTTTTGGAAGGGGGAGTGAGTGCTTCTTTGGGGAGAGAGGGGACGGATGAAGTAGGGCTTCGCACTTTTATGGACTGGACTCCGCGATCAAGTCGCGGAGCGTAGAGGGGGGGTGGAACGTAAGGAAGAGGGAAAGGCTCGGAGCGTAGGGGGCTCGTCAAGGCGTAGAGGTGTTATGGATTCAACACCCAAGGCAGCAGGTCTGCGGTGAATTTTTTCAGAAGTTCTGTAAAGGCTTTGTGCATAGAAAGAAGAGTTGTTTCTTTTAATGGCACGCTCACGTTGAAAGAGTGTGTCTTGATGGCTTTTCGTGTTTTGAAATTAATGAGCTGCGCGCTAGCCTCTAGCACCACTTCATAGGTGTTATCTTCTTTTTTAAGAAGGTGGAACTTATTGAAATCAAGCTGAAGAATCCGTTCAGGAGACAGACGCAAAGCAGAATCAGAAAGTCCTTTGAATTTATGGGTTGCTGTGAAGGCGTCCACCAAAAGGAATTGAAGGAACTCTGAAAGGCGATCGGGCCACTGAATATTTGAGAGATATCGTACGGTGCCTGATTGGTCTTCTATCATGACAAGTTTTTTGTCTAGGTAGGCATTTACAGATGGTTCTGTGATTACAAGCTGCCATGGAACAGAGGGAAGGTCTTTTAAGTTGATGTCTTTTATGAAATCAGCCGTTAAAAGAAGGGTGTCAACTTTTTTGGCAGGGGGGAAGACTTGCACGCAAGAACTTAAAACAAAAAGACAAAAAAGGCTGGGAAAAAGAAAATTAAGACGCATTAGTAAGCTCATAGTTTATAGGTTCCATTTTGATTTTGAGGGACAAGGGTGTCTAGTTTATCACTTAAAGAAGACACAAAATTCTCAAGGGTGTTAAGGGTTTCTGAGAGTTGAATCAGGGCATGATTTAAATCGTTCAGGCCGTTGGTGCTGAAGTTTTTGATGCCAGGGGCAACTTCTTTAATGAGGCCATCTGCACTGGTCGCTAGGCTTTGGAAAGAACGGTTGCTTTTATTGATTTCTTCAAGGCTTCCTTCTACTTTTTGGGCGACTGAGTTTACACTGCGGGTGAAGAGCAAAACGTTTTGAACGATTTCTTCGATGTTTTCTTGGTTTTCATGAACGCCGGTAAAAATTGTGTTGAGGTTTTTCAAGATCTCATCAAATTCTTTTTTGTTTTTCTCATCAAATAAATTCGTGACTTTTTCAATGAGTTCTTTCGCGCCATTTAAAACTTCAGGCGCTGAATGAATGATTTTTTGCAAAGATGACTTTTGGACAGGGATAACGGGAAGCATGCCTTTTTCTTTTGCGTGTAGGAGAGCGCCTGTGGAGGCGGTTCCATTGATGGAGATGAGGGATTCACCTGTGATGCCGGCAACCTCTAAGGTGGCATACATGCCTACTTTGACCTTAAAGGAGCTTTGAATCTTAATCAGGGCATCGATACGATCATCATCATCTTGGGCGATGGAGACTTTGTCGACGGTTCCAATGGTGATGCCTTTGAATTTGACAGGGCTTCCTGGAGCGAGGCCTCCTGCAGACTCCATAAACTGAACGAGATAGCTGGTTGTATCGGTGGGAGCTTCTTTTGTGTAAAAGAGCAACCCGGTGTAAAGGGTAACAGCAAATCCAATGATGACAGCTAAGCCAACAATAAAATGCCTGATGGTGATTGTGTTCATGGAGTTCCTCCCTACGGAAAAAGCATAATGAAATTTTTGACTCAGGACAAGGGGAAAGGGTGAAAAAGACGTGGGTGCATGGTTATTTAAGTGGAAAAATAGAGCTAACTCACTTTCACTGACTGGACTCCGCGATCAAGTCGCGGAGCGTAGAGGGGGCGCAGAAAAGAGAGAGCATTGAAGTTGGGGAGCCATAGCACAAATGAAAAGAGACTATGTTTATCGATTGAATGGTAGAACCAGTTGGAAAAAAAGATTTAACTATAGGTTAGTGGGAGGGGCTTTTTTTTAAAATTAGCTTTTAAAAGAAGCCGTTGATGCGTATTAATTATAGTATAACTTTTTTTTAATTAAGAGGATGCTTATGTTTAAAGGAATTTTTTTACCGAGTGTTTTATTTTTTTGTGTGGTTTGGGGCGCTCAGGCTGTTCCTCAGAGGAAGACACTTTGGGATGATGAAGAGCCGGAGGCCGCTGAGATCGATAAAAATGCGGTTGCGCTATCGTCGTCTGCATCCTCTCAAGGGCGGCAGACAGAGGTGTTTCCTGCCCCTTGGGGGGATTTTGAAGAAGCACAGCGAGAGTGTGGTTCTCCGGCGATGTTGCTGCCAAGTCGCCGCCCTCAACTTCAACGAGAGGGGGTATCGGTGCAAGACGTCTATGCACAACTCGTTCTTAGTGGTGCTCAGCAGTTTACACGGTTATCTCTCAGACTGCAGTTTTTGCTTATTCATGCGTGTTACAAGAATAAGAACCCTCTGACTTTTACTTCTTACGCGAGACATGTTTATGAGTTGCCTCAG
>CAYGMA010000112.1:0-4025 GCA_964351045.1 uncultured Holosporaceae bacterium
ATTTATCCAAACGGCATTTCTAATTCGCAGCCGCATGAAATCCAAAAAGCGTTTTTACGCACCATCCAAGGCCTTGAAAATGTTGATGTGCTTCAGTATGCCTATGTGATTGCATATGATTTTTTAAACCCTCAACAGCTGCGTTACACCCTTGAGACAAAAAAAGTTCCTGGCCTTTTATTGGCTGGTCAGATCAATGGCACAACCGGCTATGAAGAAGCAGCTGGGCAGGGACTTGTTGCAGGAGTGAATGCGGCCCTTATTGCAGCGGGGCGGCAAAAAGAATTCACGTTAATGCGCCAGCAATCATACATTGGTGTTTTGATTGATGATTTGATCCTGCGCGGGGCTAAAGAGCCGTATCGTATGTTTACCTCTAGATCTGAATATAGACTTTCTTTGAGAGCAGACAATGCGGATCAACGCCTTACAGACCTAGGAATCGAAATTGGCTGTGTAGGAGAAAAACGTGCTCGTATTTGGACAAAAAAGAAAGAGCAGCTCACAAAAGCTTTTGAACTGGTACGTTCTAAGACCTTTTCTCCAAAACAGTACCGAGACCTTGGCATTTCTGTTGCAGCTGATGGGAAGGCGCGCACAATTTTTGATCTTTATACGTTGCCGGGCGCTTCCTTTGAAAAAATGAAACATCTTTTGCCTGAACTCAATGATTTTTCAGATGTGGTGCAAGATCAAGTTGAGATCTTTGCGAAATATCAAGGTTATCTAAAACGCCAAGAAGAAGAAATTAGCCGAACACAAAAAGATGAAAATCTGAAATTGCCCAAATCGCTTTGGGATCAGAAGCTTCCAGGTCTTTCGAATGAAGTGTTAGATTTGCTTCAGACACATTGTCCGCCAACTTTAGGCGCTGCAAGCCGCATCCAAGGGGTTACACCCGCTGCCATTGCCATAGTGCTGGGGCATGTACGCAAACTCAATAAGAGAACATCTCTTTCTGAAAAGGTAAGAAGGTAGAAGAGGTTAGGCTCTTTTTTTAGAAAAAGACATAAGCTTTTTAATCAGGTGATTGATGCGTTGAACAATGGTTACGTATCCACTGTTTCCAAGAATATTACACCCTGTTCCCCACGGTTCAATAAAGAGAGAAATAGCGGTTAAAAGCCCGATCATTTCAGAGGTAAACCCAAAGGTTTTCTGAAGATATGGCACAATAATAATAACGCTTCCTCCTGCAACGGAAACGGCACCAAACTGGGCAATTGTTAAAATAGCCGCAAACTGCACATAGACAAAGAAATCTGGAAGAGAGTGGTTTGTGAAGTAGTAGATGCTTAGAGAGAGAATAGATAACCCAATGGCGTCTCCAATGGCATGGCAGTTAACGGTTGTGGGAATGGTTAGGTCTGAAATTTTTTCATTATTTGTGTTTTCATAAGCTACTTGAAGTGTTACAGGCAGGGTAACCATACTGGAAATTGAAGAAAACCCTGTAATGAATGCAGGAAAAGCGTTTTTGATATAAATGAGCGCTCGCTTAATGCGCCCCCCACTTCCAATAAGAAAGTACAGAAAAATATAAACAATTTGTGCCACGATCATGCACAAAAACAGGCTTTTAAATGCATGAAAAATAGATCCAAAATCCCCATCATGCGCTAACTTCATAAGAAACCCTAAGATATAAAGGGGGAGAATAGGGGTAAATAGCTTCGCGAAAAAGAAGTCTGTTACATATTGATAGCGCTCAAAGAATCTTAATATTTTTTTGTTTGGAAAATGACTGAGAATAATCCCAAGAACAGCGCCAAAAATAAGCATAAGCTCCACAGGAATCGCTAAAGGCTCATAGGGAAAAAGAGACCGAATTTCATCATGGTCAACGGTTCCTTTATACGGATGAATAGTCACGTGTGATGTAATAAGCTCGACAACACCGTAGCCATATAAAACCCCTAAAAATGTTGAAAGCGCAACGCCGCAAAGAATAAGCACAATCAAGACAGCACCTCTGTCTTTTAAATCAGATAAGCTATTAACGATGTAGGGGAGAACAAGAAAAGGCAGAAAGAAAATTAAAATATTTTTTAAAACACTGCTAATTGTAAACAAGACATTTTTTGTGGGAATGGAAAGGTCTTCCCAGAAAAAGAAAGTCCCTAACACGACGAGGAAAAGGCTAATAAGCATCCAATAGTCTTTAAGGGGAGACGCTTTTGAAAGGAGTCTTTTTATTTTTGCCATAGATTAAGTTATAAAGAGCAGAAGAGGGGAGTGCAACCCTGTTTTTAAAGATTTGGTTCTTTCTCCAAAACAAAGACAGCATTCATGAAATTATTCCAGAGGGTATTTTGCATCTCTAGATACCTTTTTGACGTTAAATCTTTGACCGGAATGAAAGAAACCTTGGATGTATAGGTGTCAATGATGTCTGTGTGCCCATTTTCACGCACAGTTTCTCTTTTAATCGTAATCCACGGCGTATCTACAACGACATCAAAAATAGTAGGATTCTTAAGCTTTGTGTTTAAAAGGCGCGTGTGCTTAATTTTTGTCTGTGGCGTTCCTAAGAAAATATCTTTTACTTGTTTTGATGTTTTAGCCAAGAGCACACCTGGAAAGTTAGGCTTTATTGTAATCGCTGTTCCCAAATTGCTATTAAGCAAGAAGTTCTTTTTTTGGAAAATTAACTCAAACTTTAAGTCTGTTACAATACGCGAACTTAAATCAGGAATTTTTATTTTAATTTTTTCGTTTTCTTCAAGACGCTCTGAAAGAAATAAATTAATCAGCGTGTCTTCAAGGGTTTCTGCGGATTGATACAAAGAAAGCCCGGTTAACACAAAAGAGGAAACACCTTTAAGAGATAGAAAAGCCTTAAACGTAGGGGGAGATGTTTTGAAATCTACTTCCTCATAGATTTCTATAACGTTTTCTTTTGCCCTCAATGCCGGACTTTTTTCGTAATAAGGGTTTTGGGAACTTAGTATTAAAACTGGCTTGTCCGCTATATCTGGAAAAATATACCGAGACATGGTGACAAAATTTGTTGGATCAATCCATAAAACCTTTCCTTTTGGTGTGGTGACTTTTAAAAAGACATGGTTGAAAGATTGAGACGTCACATGCTGTGTTGGAACAGCGCGTTCTCCCAAGCCACGCAAAACAAGTGCAAACTCAGCTTTATACCCAAGTCTTGACAAGAGCGCTGCTGTGAGGGCAGAAAAATCCTTACAATCCCCTGTATGAGTTTTTGTTATAACCTCAAGATCTCTTGGGAAAAACTGGTTTTTAACAGACCTCCAGTCACCCATATATTGGAAATTAGCTGCTACTGTAGACGTGATAAAATTGATCTGTTCATAAGGGTCTACTATCTTTTTTGCTGCTTCTAATATCATTTCAAGGGGAGCTGGCAGTTTTTGACGTTTAACCTTCTCATATTTTTCTGCCATGGAATGGGCATAGGCTTTCCAGTCTTGCTCTGTAGAAAGGGCAAACCAGGTCAGTTTTTTCCAATCTAACACTGTGTCGTTAGGTTCTTGAATAGGAGCCGTAACAAAGTTCTTTTTAGAAAGGCTTATTTTAAATTTTTTATGAGGTTTATTGTCGTTCCGTATGGATGTTTTAATAACCTTCATCGGGTCGTTTAATTCGATATAAACCGGAAGTTCAGAATCAACCTCTACAGTGCTTTCCTGCCAAAGACCTCCCACGCCAAAAAACAAAACCGTGCTAAAAAACTTGGGTAAAATGGGCTCTCTTACAGTATGAACATAAATGAGATCAATTTTAGCTCCAATTTCTGTTTTAGGAAAAGAAATCATAAGGTTCCGCATGTCATCAAAGCCAGCACTTGAACTAGCAATCGATTTATCTTCAATCTGGTCTTTTGAAACAACATACTTTTTCCCGCCCACATACGTTTCCGCTTTGATAATACGCATTTCTTCAGAGGACCCATTATAGGGAAGGGAGTAACTTGTCAGCTCATCTCTACCAGCTTGGTTTAAAACCGTTAGCTTGATATGCACCCATTCTTTATAGGTGCCATCTTTATTGAT
>CAYGMA010000113.1:0-3986 GCA_964351045.1 uncultured Holosporaceae bacterium
CCGGTCGCCAATAATAATACCAGCCGCATGCGGTGAGGCATGACGATAAAGTCCTTCCAGTTTCATCGCAATCGCTAAAAGCCTGTTCACTTCTGGTTCGTTTTTAGCTTGCCGTCGCAAGATAGGATCCCGCTCCAACGCCTCAGACAACGTAACAGGATCAGCTGGGTTGTTTGGAATCATTTTACACAAACGATCCACTTGACCATAAGGCATTTGAAGAACGCGCCCCACATCACGCACCACCGCCCGTGCTTGAAGTTTTCCAAAAGTAATAATCTGAGCGACTTGCTCAACGCCATGTTTTTCTTTCACATATTGGATTACTTCGTCCCGACGATCCTGGCAAAAATCAATATCAAAGTCAGGCATAGAAACCCGTTCCGGGTTTAAGAAACGCTCAAATAACAGCCCAAAGCGAATAGGGTCAATATCTGTAATGGTTAAAGACCAAGCCGCCAAAGAACCCGCTCCAGATCCCCGGCCTGGCCCCACTGGAATTTTTTTGTCCTTTGCCCATTTAATGAAGTCTGCAACGATCAAAAAATATCCATCAAATCCCATTTGATTAATGATCTTCAATTCATGATCCAAACGCTCTAAATAAGGAGCCCTTACTTTTTCTTTTTCTGCATCAGACATATCAGAAGAAAACACCTGCATCTCCAGTCGTTTTTCAAGACCTTCCTTACATTGGCGTGCCATTTCTTCTTTTTCAGAAAGCCCTGATGCACTTTCATAACGAGGCAGCATAGGAGCAGACGTTTCCACTTGAAAAGCACATCGCTGCGCAATATGTGCTGTGTTTTCTAGCGCTTCTGGCAAATCTGCAAAAAGCTGCTCCATTTGATCTGCCGATTTAAAATAGGCTTCTGGCGAAACAACCCGTTTATCTTCACTTGAAATGTATTTCCCATCAGAAATGCACATGAGAATTGTGTGCGCTTCATGCATGCCTTTATTGGCAAAGAAGCAGGGGTTTGTGGCAACAATAGGGCATTTATGTTTAAGCGCTAGGTCCAGCAAAAAAGGCTCTGCTTTTACTTCTTCCTGAAGGCCCTGCCGCGTTAGTTCAAGATAAAGCCGTCCCTCAAAAAGGGTATTTAATTTGAGAAAATAATCTTCTGCTTCCTTTTTTTGCCCTGCTAAGAAAAGCTTAGAGAGCCCTCCCTGCACGCTTGCCGTCAAACATAAAAGCCCCTCATGATAAGTTTCAATTTGCTGAAAAGTCACATGAGGATCCTCAGTGGCATCCACTTGCAAATGAGCCTGACTCACTAGTTTAATTAAATTCTTATACCCCTGCTCATTTTGAACCAAAAAAACAAGTGTATCATAGACTTTTTCAACCCCCTTTTTTGAAGAAGGCCGTTCAACAGAAAGCTCTGCCCCAATTAAAGGCTGCACCCCTGCTGCCGAAGTCATCTGAGAAAACTCCAGAGCTCCAAATAAATTATTGATATCTGTTACGGCAACAGCCGGCATTTTTTCTAAACGTGTAAGCTCAGTTATCTCTTTTAATTTTAATGCCGACTGAAGAAGAGAATAGTCAGAATGAACCCGTAAATGAATAAAAGGTGTTTTTACGTCCATGCCCCAACAGATCCATTTTTAAGTTCATAAACAGTATCCAACGACTTCAAAAGGGCTGCATTATGAGAAACAACTAAAATAGAAGTTTCTTCTTGCTTCACTGTTTTCAGGAAAAGGTCAAACACATCTTGTGCATGCTTTTCGTCTAAGTTCCCTGTAGGCTCATCGGCTAAAATAAGGCTTGGGGTGTTTGCAAGCGCTCGCGCAATGGCAATGCGCTGTCTTTCCCCTCCTGAAAGCTGTGCGGGATAATGATTTTGACGCGATAAAACACCCAAAGAATTCAGCAAATAGTGTGCTCGTTCTTTTTGTTGTGCAGGTGTTTTTTTTCCTAAAAGCTTCATAGGCATCATAACATTTTCAAGCGCTGTAAAATCATGTAATAAGTGATGAAATTGAAAAATAAACCCTATGTTTTTCATGCGCAAATGGGATAACGTTTGATCAGAATTTTTCTTAAACTGCGGACCTTGTTCTACCTTCTGACCATTCACAAAAACGCACCCAGAATCAGCTTGATCCAACATCCCGGCAATATTTAAAAAGGTTGATTTACCACATCCCGAGGGCCCCATTAACCCCACGCACTCGCCTGCCTTTATCTCAAAATCTATCGCATCAAGCACACGAATGCTTTCTGGTCCCATATGATATGTTTTAGAAACTTTATCTAAGACTAAAGCAGACTTATTCATAATGAATGGCCTCCACAGGGGTGAGTTTCCCCACACGCCAAACAGGGTAAAGAGTTGCCAAAAAAGAAAGCAGAAGCGACACGCCTGTTATCCTTAAAACAGACTCTAGTGTGATATGTACTGGCAACTTCGTTAAGTAATAGATCTCTTCATCAAAAATTGGCGTCCCTGACAACCCTTGCAAAAACTGACGAATATCTTCTAAATAATGCCCAACAATCAAGGCTAATGTAACGCCTAAAAGAGTCCCTAAACAACCAATCAGCATGCCGATCATGCTAAAAATCATTTGAAGCTGACGTCGTGTTAACCCCATCGCACGCAAAATTCCGATATCACGTGTTTTATCCCGCACCATCATCACCAGCCCTGTCACAATATTAAAAGCTGCAATTAAAATAACAAGCGACAGAACGATAAACATCATGTTCTTTTCAACCACCAAGGCTGCAAAAAAAGATTTATTCTTTTGTTGCCAATCCACTTGAAACAAACGCAAAGGCTTTAAATACGCCCTCAAAGGCCGTGTCAGTTCTCTGACTGCTTCTGGATCCCGTCCATCCACCTCAATAAAGGAAACCGTTTTTCCCATTGAATAATAAGCTTGGGCACTCTCAAGGGATGTCAAAATAAAGTTTTTATTATAATCAGACTGGCCTGTGTCAAAAATACCAACAACTGTAAAAATCTTTTGCTTCGGCGCATAGCCAAAAGGCGTTTTTTGTCCTTGAGGTGAAAGCACTTTAATCCGTGCACCCACATGCGCGCCCAGTATTTGAGCCAGCTTCTTTCCAATCAAAACACTTTCTTTGTTTTGGTAGAGCGCCTGCAAACTGCCTTCAACAACATGGTCTGAAATCAGCGTCTTAGAAAGCAAATCCTGTTTTAAATACCCACGAAAAACCACGCCATATGAAGTAGAAGGTGCTAAAACCAGCGCCTGCCCCTCCACAACGGGAAGAACAGAAGACACCCACTTCTTCTCTTTCAAATCTGAAACAATCTTGTCATACCCAGAAATTTTCTGCGTTGGGCTAAGGATGGTTGTATGCGCATTAAAAGATAAGATCTTATCCAAAAGCTTATGATGAAACCCTGTCATCACACCCATGACTAAAATAAGCGTCGCAACCCCAAGCGCAATACCAATAAAAGAAAATAAAGACATAAAAGAAACGAATCCACCGCCTCCTTTTTTAGCCCTTAAGTATCTCCATGCTATGGTAAAGACAACCCAGTTCATTAACCTTTTTTATCCTCACAGGTTTTCTTTGAGGAAATGAATCGCAGCGTCCAGCGTTAAAGAATTCTTTTCCCCTGTTTTTCGATCTTTCACTTCCACTGTTCCCTCTTTGAGCCCTCTTGGCCCCACTGCAACTTGATAGGGAAGCCCAATCAAATCCATCTGAGCAAATTTTCGCCCTGGACTCTCTTGTGTATCATCATACAAAACTTCGATCCCTAAAGTCATAAGTTTTTCATACAAACCATCACACACGCTTGTTACGTCTTCATTTTTAGCCGCTAAGTTCAAAAGCCCTACTTGATAAGGCGCAATAGCCTTTGGCCAAACAATCCCTTGCTCATCATGAGACGACTCAATTGCAGCTGCAACAACACGCCCCACACCAACGCCATAAGAACTACACAAGGGATAAACAGACCCACCATCTGCTGTCATCACCTTTGCATCTAAAA
>CAYGMA010000114.1:0-2326 GCA_964351045.1 uncultured Holosporaceae bacterium
GATGGTCCGTAAGCATGTTGTGGGCGCTTCATAGCGGGAGAACGGGTGAGTGGAGGAGGAGATTTTGGGCGGCTTGAAAAATCTCTCAAATCATTCAAATCATTCAAATCATTAAGGTCTAAGCTTCCTAAATTTGGAGGAGGGTTGGTTGAGTTTTGTTGGCCAAATGATGCGCGCAGAGCAGAGGAGGATTCTGTTGGAGTTGACGAAGTGAGTGAGCTTTGTTGTAGGAATGAGTTGTCGCCTAGGAGGTTTGGAGTGCTGCTTAAGAGGTTTGAAGTGTTTGAGAGAAGGCTAGAGCCTAAGCCTGCGGACCTTGAAGAGGAGCTTGACGTTGTGGTGGTGGAAGAAGTGGAATTGCGCTGTGGAAATGGAGTGTCGCTTGTTCGTGAAGAAGAAGAGCTGGGTGCGTTTGAATCGACATCGCCAAGTGCGTTGGATAGTGCAGCGAAAAGAGCTTCATCATCATCCCTGTTTTCTGGAGCCGGTTTTTGCGGCATCCCCAGAACAGATTGGCACAGGAAAAGAGAGATAAGAACGTAGCTGAGTTTGGTCATGACATCCATTTTTTTATTTCAGTGTTTTTTATAAGTTTTTAATAAAAAGTCAACTTTTATTCATTTGGTTCTTTAAACTTTTTGTTTATTTGGTGTTTTTTTGGAGGAATGGTCTTTGAAGAAAGGGCTTGGAGACGTTGAGCTATCGCACTTTGTTTGACTGGAGCCCAAGCACCAGTGATCAATGGGGCGGAATGCCTCTTTTTTTTTTACGATCAATTGAGCTGCGCGCTTTTATGACTGGGTTGTACGGTAGAAGTTGAAGGGATAGAAAAAGAAGCTATCCTGGAGGAAGGGGGTGAGGAGTTTGGCACTGGATGGGTCATAAAAGACCGTCGGGACCTAAAACCCTCACCTCAATCTCGACTTTGAACGCGGACGGTAGGAGGGTCACTAAGACCGAGTATACAATCCAGCGTCTGAGTCCAACATAAGGATACCAAGCATGACTCAAAAAATCACTCTTTTTTGCGGGGTTGATGTGTCTAAAGAGTGGATTGATCTTTCTTTTGAAGGAAAATTCTTTCAGGTGACGCAGTCGCGCAAAGACATTCAAACATTTATTTCTCAAACGCTGACGCATCCAGAAAAAACCCGTGTTGTGATGGAAAGCACGGGCGGTTATGAGCGCTTGGCTGCGCAGTGTTTTGACGCGGCTGGGGCAGAGGTGCACATTGCTCACCCAAACAAAGTGTGTGCGTTTGCCAGGGCCAAAGGACGGCATGCCAAAACGGATAAATTGGATGCACAAATCCTGGAAGCGTATGCACGTTTTGTGGATCCGAAAGAGGTCAGGCCGCTCAAATCTGAGCAAACGCTTAAGCTTCAGGCCTTAGGGAGTCGGCTTACTCAGATTAAGCTAATGCATCATCAAGAGGCGTGTCGACTTGGTAGTGCGCAGTTTGCTGAAGTCAAAAAAGCGCATGAACAAGTTATAGAGCTTCTCAAAGCGCAGCGCGCAGAGATTGAGGCTAAAATAAAAGAGATCATCCACGCAGATCCAACATTGAAAGAACGATACGAGCGGCTTCAAACCTTGAAAGGAATTGGTCCAACCCTTGCCATGGTGTTGTTGATTGACTTGCCAGAGCTAGGAGAGGCCACTAAAAAAGAAATCGCAGCCTTGGTGGGCGTGGCCCCCATGACGCGGGAAAGCGGCAAGCAAAAACGGTATGCGATGACTCAACGTGGACGAGAAACAGTGAGACACGCATTATATATGGGCGCCCTGTCAGCTGTGAAAAGTAATCCAAAAATGAAAGAATTTTACACCCGACTGCTAGAGGCCGGAAAGGCTAAAAAGGTAGGAATCATTGCCGTGATGCGCAAGATGCTGGTTATCCTGAATGCCATGATTATCCATGGAAAAGATTATGACCCAGCACTCTAAAAATACTTGACGCCAACCACGGTAGGTTCCGCGATCAAGTCGCGGAACGTAGAGAGGGGGCCTGAGCTATCTGTCCTTTTTTTGTGTCTTTTCCTTAATGAGGCGGAACGCCTCTTTTTTTTATGATTAATTGAGCTAGCGCGCATTTATTGACTGGACCCTGGGGGCAAGCCCCAGGGCGTAGAGAAAGAGATGCCTTAGGCTGTAGCTGGGAAGGTAGGACGTGAAGAAAAAGAGCTCCAGGACATCGAGAGTGAAACAACAAGAAAGCTCTTGGGCTTGAGGGCGGGTTTTGCTAAGCTGTTAATAAATAGTTTTGAGCGAAGAGCCGCTTCTAGCAGATGTCTTGACTGAGTTTCTTGCTAATAAGAACGGGGCC
>CAYGMA010000114.1:2336-3979 GCA_964351045.1 uncultured Holosporaceae bacterium
GGGGAGCTGGGAAAAAAGAGAAAGATTCAAAACGTTAACTTTGTGTCACGTGACTGTTGAATAAGTTTGAGATAAGATGTGATTTGTAAGAATAATTAAGGGAGGATTTAATATGTTTATGGTATTTAAAAAAACAACACTTTTAGCAGGCGTTGCTCTGGTTGTGGCTTCTGCGCCTGTGCGAGCAGATGATTCATGTAAAAACACTGCTCATAATGCACGATTTAAACCTGGGGCCTGCGAAGTTAAATGTACTATTTTTGATAAATCTAAGCAGTTGTCTGACGTTAACAAAAAAAATGTGTTTTGTGGGGAGGGCGCGATGCTGCAGGCTGAAAAATGGGGAAGAGAGGCAGAAAATCAGGGTAAAGAGTTTTACTTTAAAGATACGAAGTGTGAGAATGAGGATACATTTGACAGAGGAAACTGTGCAGTGAGATGTCGTAGATTGTTTCCTTCTCAACTACCAGTGTCCTATTCTTTAATTAAAAAGCGTAAAAAAAAGGCGTTTTGTGGAAAAGATGCGGAAGAGCAGGCTAAAAAATGGGGAAGAGAGGCAGAAAATCAGGGTGAAACCTATTATTACCAGCGTCTACTTACCTAGTTAGTAATCAGATCTTGCTTTAAGCTGTTTTTGGTATGGTTTTAGCCGTTGTGCCTTCAAGTAATCCCAAAAACGGCTGTGAGGGTTTGCGGGGAGAGTACTTCTTGAGGGGTGCCCTGATGCGTTAGGGTGCCGTGTTCTAAAATCCAGACGGTTGAGCAGGCCTGCTTTGCGATGGCAAGATCATGCAGGCTAAACAGGATGGTTTTTCCTGCTTGGGCCTTTTGTTGCAGGACTTTAATCAACTGACGCTGATAGCGATAATCTAGATGGGTGAGAGGTTCATCCAGGAGATAAACAGCGGCCTCTTGAGACAGACATAAGGCGAGCAAGACACGCTGGCGTTGCCCGCTAGAGAGGTGATGGAACGGCTGGGTCAAGAGCGGTTCGAGTGCAAAGGCCTCAAAGAGAGTGGGGCTTTTTTTGGGGGCGCCTAAGTCTAAAACTTGTTTCACCGTTAAATGCCAGATATGCACCGCTTCAGAAGAAAAATAACGAACGAGAGAGGCGCGTCTTTGAGGGGGGCACGACACGATGTTTTGTTCGTTTAGGGTGATGGTGCCTGAGCTGGGCGGCAAAAAGCCACAGAGGGTGCGTAGCAGGGTGGTTTTGCCGGCGCCGTTTTCTCCTAAAAGACCAATGAGCGCTCCTTCTTTTGCCTGCACAGAGAGGTGCTTTAAAAGAGTTTTTCCCTGGGTTTGATAGGAGATGTTTTCA
Source organism: uncultured Holosporaceae bacterium (assembly GCA_964351045.1). Lineage (GTDB taxonomy): Bacteria > Pseudomonadota > Alphaproteobacteria > UBA7879 > UBA7879 > UBA7879. The sequence goes on from CAYGMA010000114.1 coordinate 3,658, forward strand.
ACTTTAATCATGGGACTGATGGCTCCAAATCAAGTGAATGAAAACAGGTGTTGCAATGAGGGCAACTAAGATCCCAACGTTCATCTCATAGGTGAGGGGGAGGCAGCGCACGACACTATCTGTGAGAAGAGTGAGTGTTCCGCCCACTAAGAGACAGGGAAAGACTAAACGGCTGGGGGGCTGTTTCCAAATTAATCGTACAAGATGGGGGACAATGATGCCTACAAATCCAATGACACCTGTGAGGGCAATGATGGGGCCCACGAGCAAAGAAACGCCAAAAATGAGAGTGAGTCCGAGACGCTGAAGGGAGAGACCAGAA
>CAYGMA010000115.1:0-3926 GCA_964351045.1 uncultured Holosporaceae bacterium
ACATGCTCTGCCTTTATGTCAGAAAACACTTCTACATCAAGCTCTCGCATCACCTCTTCCAAACTTGTTTTTCCTGCCTGAACAGCTTGAAGCCCTGAATGAATAAGACTTTTAAAAACCTCCCCGTCTTTCCCAGAGCCTTTCTTAAAAAAGGAAGCTGTTAAAAACTCTCCAACAACCAGCCGACCTTTATACCCTGTTCCATAACAGGCAGGGCATCCTTGAGGCACATACAAGGGGCCTGAAACAGAAAGTCCATAGGTTTCAAAAATCTTCTTCTGATCCTCTGTTACGCCAGCCACCATCTTACAAGAAGGGCACAATAACCGAATCAACCGCTGCGCCACAACGAGGGTCACCAAATCCGACACATGGCTTTCCAAAACTTCCAACTCTTTCAACCGTGCCACCACCCCAAGTGCATCTTGTGTGTGGAGAGTTGTTAAAACCAAATGGCCTGTCATGGCCGCTCGAACCGCCATGGCCGCCGTTTCAGCATCCCGAATTTCTCCAATAAGAATCACATCTGGATCTTGCCTCAAAATGGAGCGCACCCCATCTGCAAAAGAAACCACTCCTTTTTCTTGCACTTCCGTTTGGCGAATGTGGGGTAAAAAATACTCAATCGGCTGCTCCAGCGTCATCACATTTTTTTCATGCACATCCATATCCCGCAGCATGCTATAAAGCGTTGTTGTTTTCCCAGACCCTGTTGGCCCTGTCACAATAATCAACCCCGATTTTCGCTGAGCTGCTTTTTTGAGCACAGTCACCTGATCCGCTAAAAACCCTAATTGCTCCAAGCTGTGGTCATAAGGTGCTTTCGTTAGAAGCCGCAACACCAAGCTTTCACCATACAGTGTCGGGTGGGATGAAACCCGCACCTCCAACGGTGCTTTGTCCGCCACCTGGTAACGAAACCGTCCGGTCTGAGGGCGCCGGCTTTCCGCAATATCCATTTTAGACATAACTTTCAGCGCATTCACCAAAGGTCCGGCTTCCTGAAGGGAGAAGGTTTTATAGAGCTGCAACTGCCCATCACACCGATACGATAAAGAAAGCCCAGCCTCAACTGAAACTAAATGAATGTCTGATGCCGCCCGTGAAAGCCCTGTTGAAATCAAGCTTTGAATAGCATCTTGAACAGTGCTTTTAGACGCCACTGAACCCACATGTGCTGCTTCTTGCGCATACGTTTCAAAGGCCTCCAAAAACACTGCTGCATCCAGTTTCTTTAGAACAAGCGTCAGATCAGGATAAAAATTCTCCAATAAAATCCGTGCCTGTTCTGGCAGCGTTTCCGCATGAACAACATGCACCTCGGTATCCGTCACACACTGAGGCAAGAAGGCATAGTCTTTTAAAATTGAAAGAGGAAAATGACGCGCTTCAGCAAACTGCATATAAAAAATTAACAAAATATTAATTTTTAAATAATGCGTTACCCCCCATCAAAAATCAAGTCTTGTTATTATACAGAAGAAAAGATGAGCTATAGAAAGAGTTTTTATAACCCAAGCAGAAACATTCTCCTAAAAACACATCAAAAAAAGCACCTGCAACTATGCAAGCGCTTTCTTTCCCGGTGTATCTAGGAAATCAATCCTTATGAAGAAGGAATAGCGTAATAAACCCTAAAATCAAACGTACTAACGGATTTTTTCTCCGCTTCACTTTTTTCAAATTAGCTTTGGCCTCTTCCACACCTGCATCTGCAGCTTTTTTAAAGTAAGCAGTCGCTTTTTCAAAGTCTTGAGGAACGCCATTACCATTATAGTAAAGATCTCCAAGATAAATAAGGGCACAAAAATAGCCTTTTTCCACCGCGTTTTCATAAAACTTGCGCGCTTTTACAAAGTCTTTATTAATCTCGTGAGCCACACCAAGATAAAAGAACGCTTCAGGATCGCCTTTTTTTGCCGCTTTCTGCAAAAGCTCAAGCCCTTTTTTCTCATCTTTTTTGGTTCCTGACCCATCAAAATATAACACGCCTAAACGCGCTAACCCTCTTTCATCTCCTCTTGCAATCGCTTTTTCATAGTAGAGTACGGCCTTCTTATCATTTTTCTCAACGATATATCCTGTGTTGTATAAAACACCCAAAGAACAGAACAAGCTCGGGGTGCCCCCTTTTTTCTCTATTTTTTTTATGTAGTCGATGGCTTTTTGGCTGTTTTTCTCAACCCCTTCACCTCTGTGATAAATAAGTGCCAATGCCAAAAAAGAATATGGAAAATCCAAATTTGCTGCTTTTTCAAACCAGTGGCGCGCCTTTTCAAAATCTTGTGGCACACCTGTCCCAAAATAATAAAGGGCGCCTAAATCATGCATGGCCTGAACATTGCCTATGTTTGCCTGCTCTCCAAGTTTTCTTACTTTAGCAAGGCTGTCTAAATAGGAAGTCAATCCATTTCCAGAATCCTTATATTTTTTTTCTATAGAGACCGTTCTCTCAAGTGCTTCTGCCCCCACCAAGATGACAACAGAAAAAAGCAGAACCCAAAGGCTTTTGTGAAAAGTGTTCATTTTTTCTCCTACTCAATTACCCTTTATCTAATTATAAAAACGAAAATATCAAGGGTTAAAAATAAAAAAATGTTCCTTATTTATAGGGAAGTTTTAAAGATCTCATTCCCTTTTATAAAATATAAAAAACCATAAATTAAGATAATTTGGATACTTCCGGAGAGAGAAGGGGCAAAGAAGAAAGTACCAAGATGTAGAAAAAGAGGCTCATGCCCCATTGATCACTGGTTCCCGCGATCAAGTCGCGGGACGTAGAGGGAGGAAGGACGTAGAGAAGGGGGAGCTCCAAGACGCAGATAAAAAAGGAGTCGCGGAGCGTAGAGGTAGAGGTGAAGCTTGTCCTCAGAATCCAGTCATAACTGCACGCAGCTCACTAGAAAAACACCCGGGTTTTCTATTTTTCAAAACCACAGAAAACTGCTAGACTTATAATTCTAACCTGTTCAATCTTTCCTAAAATCCAAACGCAAAAAAAATCCCAACCTTTCCTCCACTCCCTGCCTCCACCCTCACTCTCAACATCCTGAGGCTACCTCTACCGCCCCACCCCTCACTTCTCTCCACTCCGGGGCACCCTTTCTCTGCGTTCTGATGCTATTTTTTCTCTACGTCCCGGTGCTGTTTTTTCTCTACGTCCTGGTGCTGTTTTTTCTCTACGTCCTGGTGCTTGACACCAGGATCCAGTGATCAATGGGGCGTGAGCCTCTTTATTTTTTCTTAAGTTCAGTTGAGCTGCGCGCTTTTATGACTGGACTCCGCGATCAAGTCGCGGAGCGTAGAAGTGGGAGAGGATGTAGAGGGAGTGTCATCAGGACAAGCAGCTCTAGAACAGTTGAGGGGCAAAAAACGTAAAGAACAAAGGAGCTCCTAATAGAATCCAAACGTAAAAAAGCCCCTCGTTAAAGGGGCTTTTTAAAGGTAGGACTTTCAGTATACGCTCAATCTATCCAAAGAGAAAGAGAATCTCCTTCAAAAAATCGCACGTGGGGTGTTTTCTAGGCCGCAGAGTCACCAGAAACCTGACCCAACGGCTTGCCAGAGCGGATTTGTCGAACCAATGGGTTCAAAGACTCTGGAACAGTTTTTCCGAAGAGCCATTGCATCCATGAACGGTTTTTACGTGCACGTGTTCCTTTAGCATACAACAAGACACCATCATCCCCACCCATCTCAACATAAGCCGCATCTGAACCTTCAGGTAAAAGTCGCTCTGTCAAAGAATCCCCAGTCGAAGACAGCCCCTGATCTGTCCAGGCCTCGGACGTCACAGGCGCCGACTTCGCGGATTTCCCCTCATCCATGGAAAGAGCACTCCCTTGCTCCGGTAAGTCCTCCGTCTCACCTGAACCAGCTTCTGAGGAAAAAGACGTTTCGTTCGTGCTTGCATGGCTGCCACTATT
>CAYGMA010000116.1:0-3893 GCA_964351045.1 uncultured Holosporaceae bacterium
GTAAAAAAAAAGAGGCGTTCCGCCTCATTAATCACTGGACTCCGCGATCAAGTCGCGGAGCGTGGCATGTGTGGAAACGAGGGCTTTTTTTAACCTGAAAAAAACCCATTTCCTTCCATCTCTTTCTTATCCGAATTCAGCTATATGCTCCGCTACACACCCTTCTTCCCCCTTTCTCATACACACCACAAAAAAAGCCCCCAAGCTCTTAGCCTGGAGGCTCTTTAACTCAAAAAATGAAGGGCTTTTATCCCGCCAATGTTGCAAGCAGAAGGATGGCAACAATGTTAATGATTTTAATCATCGGGTTAATTGCAGGCCCTGCTGTATCTTTATAAGGATCCCCAACAGTGTCTCCAGTCACAGATGCTTTGTGCGCTTCTGATCCTTTTCCACCATGGTGTCCATCTTCAATGTATTTCTTCGCATTATCCCATGCACCACCACCAGACGTCATGGAAATAGCCACAAAAATACCTGTGATAATGGTTCCCAAAAGCATGGCGCCCAACGCTTCAAAGGCTTCTTTGTTGGTTCCAAATGGCAACACATGGGCAATCAAAACATAAAGAACAATAGGCGCTAAGATTGGCAATAAAGAAGGAAGAATCATTTCCCGAATAGCCGCCTTAGTTAAAAGGTCTACTGCACGCCCGTATTCAGGTTTTGCTTTACCTTCCATAATTCCTTTGATTTCTTTGAACTGACGACGCACCTCAACAACAACTTCACTTCCAGCGCGTCCAACAGCCTTCATGCCCATAGCTCCAAAAAGATATGGCAACATACCACCCAAGAACAAACCAATCACAACAAATGGGTTGGTCAAACTAAAATCAAGGATTAAATTTGGAAAATAGTGGCTTAAATCTTGGTTGTATGCTGCAAATAGAACCAAAGACGCTAAGGCTGCTGATCCAATCGCATATCCTTTTGTCACAGCTTTTGTTGTGTTTCCAACAGCATCTAACGCATCTGTTACTTTACGCACATCACTTGGCAATTCAGACATTTCTGCAATACCGCCCGCGTTATCTGTCACCGGACCATACGCATCCAATGCCACGATAATGCCAGCTAAAGACAACATGGTTGTTGCGGCAATACCAATTCCGTATAGACCACCAATATGTGCAGCACCCAGGATTGCCAAGGCAATCACAATAATAGGAAGCGCTGTAGATTCCATAGAAACCGCAAGTCCTTGAATAATGTTGGTTGCATGTCCTGTTTCAGAAGACTGCGCAACGCTTTTCACAGGGCGATACTCTGTTGATGTATAGTATTCTGTAATCCAAACCAAAAGACCTGTTACACCAAGCCCAATGAGAGAGCAATAAGTCATTGTCCAGAAATTAATCTGCTGGCCACTTGTTGCCATCCAAGACGTTTCGTCAAAAACCCAGTGGCTCACACCTGCAATCAGTGCAGCAGAAAGAACGCCACTTGCGATCAACCCTTTGTAAAGAGCAGCCATCACATTTTTGCTAGATCCAAGTTTCACAAAGAACGTTCCAATCACAGAAGCAACAATGCAAACACCTCCGATTAAAAGAGGGTAAAGCATAGCCATTTTCTGAGTGCCTGCCTCAAAGAAAATCGCGCCCAACATCATAGTTGCAACGATGGTCACAACATATGTTTCAAACAAGTCTGCCGCCATACCTGCGCAATCTCCAACGTTATCTCCAACGTTATCAGCGATCACCGCTGCGTTACGTGGGTCATCTTCTGGAATTCCGGCTTCAATTTTTCCAACTAAGTCAGCGCCAACATCGGCACCCTTCGTGAAAATTCCGCCCCCAAGGCGCGCAAAAATAGAAATCAAAGAAGCTCCAAAGCTGAGCCCGACCAATCCTTCAATCACATAACGTGTAGAAGATCCAGACCCATCACTTAAAATAGAGAAATAAAGAAAAGTTCCTAGTAAAGCTAATCCAACAACCAACAAGCCTGTTACAGCCCCTGATCTAAAGGCAATGGAAAGTGCTTTTTCCATGCTTCCTCTCGCTGCTTCAGCTGTCCGCACATTGGCTCGAACAGAAACGTTCATCCCAATGTAGCCTGCAACAGCTGATAAAACCGCTCCAACGCCAAATCCAATGGCAACATGTTGGCCCAGCGTAAAAAAGATAATTGCCGCGATAATCACACCAACCAGTGTAATGGAGGTGTACTGACGGTTAAGATAAGCAGATGCCCCTTCTTGAATCGCGCCGGCAATTTCACGCATGCGGTCAGACCCCTGAGGTTCCGCCAAGATAGACCTGGAAACAACTAGGCCATAAAGCAGAGCTAAAATTCCTGAAGAAAGTATGATAAGTGTTGTGATCTCCATTGAGTTCCTCTTTATTAATTTTATTTCAAATAACTAGTGCCAAATTTCTGCATAGACTGCAAGCAAAAAGCCATCACGGACATAAATTCTGTCCTTTTTAATCCTGTTCTTTAAAGTCATCCGGGCGCTGTTCACGGGCAATTTTGTTTAACAACCCATTCACAAATGTGATTTCTCGTTGCCCATAATAAGCCGCTGCAAGGTTCACATATTCGTTCAAAATAATTTTTGAATTCACCTCAACATTTCGTAAAAGCTCATAACAAGCTGCCCGCACAATAAGACGCAATAAACTCTCTAATCGATCAAATGACCACTCTGCTGGTAAATGTGTTTTTATTAAATCATCAATATCTGCTTGAAGCTCTAAAACACCAATAACAACCCCCTTAAAAAGGGACATATCAGGCGCAGAAAGTGCTTGATGGGATTGTTGTGGAAAATGATACACAGAAAATTCCTGTAGAACTTGATCTAAAGACGCCCCTGCAGATTCATGTTGATAAAGAGCTTGAACAGCTGACAAACGCGCAACGGTTTTTGCTTGATGAGAAGGCTGTTTTCCCAAAGTCTTAAACTCCTTTATGCGGAGCAAGGATAAGATGCAAGAGCTTCCCATCAAGCTTCAAAGGAAACTCTGATTTTCCAACTTCTTGCAAATCTTCTTCAAAGCGCTTGAGTATTTTCTCACCCAGTTCTTTATGGGCAATCTCACGTCCACGAAACCGAAGGGTTACTTTTACTTTGTTCCCTTCCTCTAAAAAACCATATGCTTTTTTGAGTTTTACCTGATAATCGTTTTCACCCGTCACCGGACGCAGCTTTATCTCTTTGATCTCAATAACTTTTTGATTTTTCTTCGCAGCGGCTTTCTTTTTTTGCTGCTCGTATTTGTATTTCCCACTGTCTAAAATTTTACACACCGGGGGATCTGCATTGGGAGAAATCTCCACCAAATCCAACCCTAAATTACGCGCACGTTCAATCCCTTGGTCCACAGAGACAACACCTACCATGTCGCCCATATGATCAATTAACCGGATTTCATCTGCTTTGATTTGTTTGTTAAGACGGGGTCCCGTATCTTGTTTTTGAGTAGAAAAGCGACTAATGGTGTCCTCCTATTTGTCGTTAAGGGTTTCGTTTGATTTTAAGTTAATTTCTTCTGTTAGTTTAGCAAGTGCAGCGTCTAAAGCAAGTGTTGTTGTTTTCTGGCTTCCCAAACGGCGAATACTCACTTGTTTTTGATCTGCTTCACGCCCACCAACCACAAAGATATAAGGCACTTTTTTCAAGCTATGCTCTCGCACTTTGTAATTAATTTTTTCATTTCGAAGGTCAACTTCTGCGCGCAATCCAGCTTGTTCAAGGGCTGCACGCACCTGCTCTGCATACGGATTAATATCACTCGTAATAGGCGCCACCACCACTTGAACAGGCGAAAGCCATAAGGGAATATGCCCCGCGTGATGCTCTAAGAACACACCAATAAAACGTTCAAACGTTCCAAGAATTGCTCGATGCAGCATCACTGGCACGGCCTGTTGACCCTCTG
>CAYGMA010000117.1:0-3820 GCA_964351045.1 uncultured Holosporaceae bacterium
TAGGAAGAGCGTCGGGTGAGGTATCGGAATGCCATAGGGTGAAAAGCGCGCAGGTCGCTTGCTGCCTAAAAGGAGGGTAGAGCCTAAGGCCTAAGACCGCTTGTTTTTAACGTAGGGATTATCGCTCTTTTTTAGTTTCAACCGCAGGGGAATCCCATCTAATTTAAATGTTTTTCTTAAATGGTTTTCCATAAATCGCACATAGCTTTTAGGCAATTCATCTGGCTTATTGCAGAATAAGGCAAACGTTGGCGGACGGGTTTTAATTTGAGTGAGGTAGCGCATTTTAAGGCGGCGCCCTCCAACAAGAGGGGGTTGATGTTCTTGTTGAACGTATCCCACCCAGTCATTCAATTTACTTGTGGGAACGCGGTAGCTCCACGCTTTGTGTAATTTGAAAATAGCTTTAAAAATTGAGTCAAAGTTTGTTTTTTTAAGAGCTGATGTATAAAAGACCACTGGATTTTTAAGCTGGGATAAAGAGTTTTCAAGCTTGTGAACGATGTCTGCTTTATACTCTTTCATCTCTCGGTCAGAGAGGTTTTTGAGCAAATCAATTTTATTGATAATCAGCACTAGAATACGCCCTTCATCTACAACGCGCCGAGCAATGGTGAGATCTTGCTGTTCCAACGGTTTTGTTGCATCTAAAACCAGACAAACGGCTTGGGCATATTTAATGGTTCGAAAGGCATCTTTAATGGCAAGCTCTTCAGGCACTTTTTTATCTTTGCTGCGACGGCGAATGCCAGCTGTATCAACGATACGAAGCGGGTGATCGTGCCACTCAAAGGGCACAGAAATAGCATCACGCGTGCTGCCTGCAATAGGGCTGGTGATAAGGCGGTCTTCTTTCAAAAGCGCATTGATAAGAGTGGATTTTCCAACATTAGGGCGCCCAACGATACCAATTTGCATTTCAGGTTTTTCTATTTCAGAAAGAAGAGACGCGGTATTTTCACTCTTCTTACACAGATCTTCAAGAGATTGAATAAGAGCTGGCACGCCATATCCCTCACGGGAAGAAATAGGAAAGACCGTTTGAAATCCAAGCTGATGCGCTTCTTCTTCAAAGGCGTGTTTTGATTCAGCCTTATTTACCAACAGGATAATGGGCTTGTTTAAGGTGCGGAGCCAGAGTGAGATTTCTTCATCAATTGCTAAAACACCTTGAATGCCATCAATCATAAACAGAATAACATCAGAGAGTTCAATGGCTTGCGTCGTCTTTTCTTCCATGACACGTGAGAGCTCATTGTCTGAAAAATCTTTAATGCCAGGCGTATCAATGATTTTAATGGGAAGCTCACTGGAAAAGGCTTTAGATTCAGGGAGCAGAACCTCTTTCCAATCCCGTGTCATTCCTGGGGTTTCATCTACTAAGGCAAGGGGTTGCCCAGCAAATCGATTGAAAAGGGTGGATTTTCCAACATTGGGGCGTCCAACAAGTGCAGCAACAAGCATCTAGATCACTCGAGTGCTGTTAAGTCGCCATTCTGGCTGATCAAGAGGGCTTTATCTTTGATCAAGACAGGCGCAAAGATGAATTTCTTACCCAGCTTGTTTGTCTCAAGTAACTGCCCATCTTGTGGAGATAGGAAAGTCACATCCCCAATGCTTGAAACAATCATTAAACGCCCACCCGTTAGAACAGGGCCATACCAAAGGATGCGGTCTTTTTTCTTTTCCTGATCTTCATACATAGATAAGGGATGAACCCAAATGATTTTTCCAGACGCGCGCGTGAGGCAAATCAAGTCATTGGCTGAGGTGATCATGAAAATGAAATCATCTGTTACAAAAGGGGTTTGAACGCCTCCAAAAGGCTTTTGCCATAACCGTTGACCTGTTTTTATGTCGATGGCGGTTGATAAATCTCCATGGGAAACCACAATGACAGAATCCTTATGAATAACAGGATGTGCCAAAAGCTGGGCAATCATGGATTTGGAATCAAGGCTTTTAAAAGAAAGGGCTGTATCTTGCCAAAACTGCAGCCCGTTTGGTGGATAATGGGCACACACTTCTCCAGAAGAGTAGGGGGCAATAACAATTTTGTCGTTTACTGCAGGGGCTGCACCACCAATGAAACTTAAGGATTCTTCTCGCCCTTCATTGGTCCAGGCAAGTGCGCCTGTTTCTTTGTTTAAGCTAATAATCTTGTTGTTTGAAGAAATAACATAAAGTTTGTTTTTATGAACGAGTGGGTTAGAGCGCAAAAGATCTTGTAACTTTGAGTGCCAGATGACTTTTTCAGTTTGCGTGTCGAGTTTTTCAACAAGGCCGTTGGAATAGGCAACGTAAAGCCCTTCTTTATCAAGTGTTATGCCTCCACCAATGTGGTCTTCAGCAGAAGGGTAAGACACTTCTTCATCTTCTGTTTTTGAGGCAGATTCATGTGTGTTTTTATCTTTTTCCCAAACAAGGTCTCCTGTTTCTAAAAGGCGGCATTGGATGAGTCCGCGTGCATCAATGGTGTAAACATGCGTTCCATCTGTAACCGGCGGAGATACAATGGTGCGTGTGCTTGTTTTTCCAGCTCCGATGGATACGCTCCAAGCAACTTTTCCTGTTAAATTTTGATCTGCATGGGGAATGTGGTGCGTGGAACAAAAATCATGCTGTTCCCACGCTTCAATGCGCTCAGAAGAGGGAAGAGAAATATCAATGCTGCCCGGGTCAAGGTCGGAGCGGAGCATAACTTCAGATTCAAGAACGGAATACCGCTTCCCTTCAATGGGCTTTTTATCTGAATCCCCGCAGCTTGTTAGAAGCCCAACAAGCAGAAAGAGGAATGCATATTTTATTGTTTTTAGGTGTGTCATGAATGGTTTTTTGTTTCTACTTAAAAGTTAAATGGTTGCTAAAATAAAGCTGGCTCTGTTTTTGATATCGAAAGGTGCTTCGTCATTTTGAGCTAAGGTGGATAAGACTTTACGGGCTTCTTTATTTTTTCCTTGAGCAAGTTTCAGAGAGGCCTCTAGCTCTTGTGCGATGAAAAACCACGGGCTCTTAGGATCTTGAAAAGACGTGAGGAGTATTTCTGCTTCTTCGAAATTTTTTCCAGCGTCAATATTTAAGCGGATAATGCGTAGACGCGCAATGTTTTTAAAAGTTTTATGAGAGCTTTCGTCAATGAGCTTTAATAAAGCATGACGCGCGTTTTCGTAAGATCCTGTTTTTTCAAAGAGATAGGCCCCATAAAATTTTGACAGGTCTGCATAGCTATAGCCTGTTTTTTTAGCAATATTTTCAAGATATTTGAGGGCTTCTTCACTATTAGATTGGTGCATGGCGGCATAAAGGCTTTTAGCCGCATCAACACGGGCTTCATCTTGGCGGGTTTTATAGAAAAAATAACCGGCCACAGCCAAAAGGACGACAAAAGAAATGTTAGAAATGAGCTTTTTATTCTTTTTGTAAAAGCTAATGAGTTGGTCTCTTCTAACTTCGGTTGAGATTTCTTCTTGTAGATCCATAAATGCCCTCGTATCAATAATAATGCCTGATCATATGATGAAATGTCCTAAAAATCAATGAAATCCACTTATCTTTTATAAGAAAAAGTAGGAGCTAAAAATAGAAGGAGGCTTAGAGCTAAAATCAGATAAAAAGAAGATGAGAGGGAAAAGCTTTTTTTGATTAAGAAAGAATATTAGTCCCCCTACACGTTATGTTCTGTCCCTCTACATGCTACGTTCTGTCCCTCTACACGCTACGTTCTGTCCCCCTACACGCTCCGTTCTGTCCCCCCCGCTCTCTACGTCCTGGGGCTTGACCCCAGGAACCAGTCAAACGAAGTGCGCAGCTCAACTGATCG
>CAYGMA010000118.1:0-3367 GCA_964351045.1 uncultured Holosporaceae bacterium
TCCGCGACTTGATCGCGGAGTCCAGTGATCAATGGGGCGGAACGCCTCTTTTTTTTACAATCAGTTGAGCTGCGCACTTTGTTTGACTGGACCCTGAGGTCAAGCCTCAGGGCGTAGAGGGGAGCCTGTTTCGATAGGATATTTTTATGTGAATTTAGCTATATCACTTATTAAAACCATGTCTCCTTGAGTTATCAACTTTATCACCTATTAAAACTAGTCGTCTCCTTTATATGGTTTAGCAATTTTAACTGCTCTTCCATAAGGCTTCAAGGTGTTCGTCCAGGCTTTTTGGGGTTGAGACTTTAGTTGGTCGGAAATTCTGAATTTTGCCTGGGAGGCGTTTTTTGCTACATCAGTCCCTTTTTGCTGAGAAGGGGCTGCGGACTCTTTTTTTGTAGGAGAGGTATCCTCTGTCTTAGCTTGTGCAGATGCAAGGGTAACGAGTGTTGATGTTAAGATTGCGGTTGTTAATTTAAGCATTATGTGAAATCCCTGCGAAGTTAATAATCCTTACTCTAATAAGCTTGATTAAAAAGAGCAATATTTTCTTCGCAATTTTTATTTTCTTGGGTATAATAGCAGTCAATGAGTTGGACTGCTAACACTATGGAACTGATTCTAAACAACCGATCGCTTGAGATTTTTAAGTATGTTGTGGATGCCTATCTGGACACAGGGGCGCCCATTGGATCAAAAGTGCTCTCTGAAAAATTGGGGATGCAGCTTTCGTCTGCGACTATTCGAAACGTGATGGCGAACCTTGAAGAGGTTGGGTTGCTTTATGCGCCACATGTGTCAGCCGGGCGATTACCCACAGAAAAGGGGCTGCGTTTTTTTGTGCACGGCCTGCTGGAAGTAGGAGATTTGCCACGACAAGAGCAGCGCTCCATTGAACAAAGCTGTGTTTCAAGTGGACTGGAGATGAACCGGTTGTTGGATCAGGCGTGTAAAACACTGTCGGGATTATCACGATGTGCGGGCTTGGTGATGGCGCCAAAGAGTGATGCTGTGCTCAAGCATGTGGAATTTGTGTATTTGGATACAGGACGGGTTTTAGTGGTTTTGGTGTCAGATCAAGGGGATATTGAAAATCGACTGCTTCATTTGCCCCCTGGGTTTCCACCGTCTAAGCTTGTGGATGCCTCAAACTTTTTGAATGCGCATTATGCAGGGCGCTCTTTGGCTGAAGTCCAGGCGATTTTGGCCTCAGATATGAAGCAGTTGCGTCAGGATTTGGATGGTGCTGTTCAAGACCTTGTGGAAAAAGGATTGGCCAAATGGGTTGAATCTCAAGGTCAACCCACATTGATTTTGAGTGGGTACAGTAACCTGATTTCAGAGATCACTGAAATGGGTGAATTAGAAGGTGTGAAAAAACTGTTTGAAGTGTTTGAACGGAAAACAGATTTAGCGAATTTGCTGGATGCCTCTATGGAGGCGGAAGGCGTTCAGATTTTCATTGGATCAGAGAGTAACCTCTTTGATGATGCGGGGTGTTCTGTTATAGTGGCGCCATATCATGATGCTTCAGGGCGCGTGTTTGGTTCACTTGGCGTGATTGGGCCCTCTCGCCTTAACTATGCGCGGATTGTGCCATTGGTGGATTACACGGCTAAGATTATTGGTCGATTAATTGCTGACGGAACAATGAAAAAATAACTTTAACAAAAAATGAGAAGAGATGATGGAACAAGATCAAACACTTAAAGAAACTGAGCTAGCAGAAAAAGAGCAAAATGCAGAAGCAGCGTCGGATGAGGTGAGTGATGCGACTGGTCAGCCCTCTCAAGAAGAGGTTGCAGAGCTAAAAGATCAACTGTTGCGGACGCTTGCTGAGTTTGAAAATTATAAAAAACGGGCGGATCGAGAGCTGCAAGATATGGCGAAATATGCCATGAGCAACTTTGCTAAGGATCTTTTGCCAGTGGCGGATAACTTTGCACGGGCGCTTCAATCGGTTCCTCAAGAGGGGCTGGAAGAGAATGCTCTTTTGAAAGGAATCTGCGATGGTGTGAAAATGACAGAAGCAGAACTGGAAAAAGCATTTAAGAAACACCATATCATAAAAATAGCCCCCTTGAACGAAGCGTTTGACCATAACTTTCATCAGGCCATTATGGAAGTGGAAGACACTGGGAAAGAGCCTGGGAGTGTGGTTGAGGTGCTTCAATCAGGGTACAAAATTCATGATCGGCTGCTGAGACCAGCGATGGTTAAAGTGGCTAAGTAATATAAAAAATTAAAGGAGAAATAATTATGGCTGTAAAAGGAAAAGTGATTGGAATTGATTTAGGAACCACCAACTCTTGTGTGGCGGTGATGGATGGTGATAAACCCCGCGTGATTGAAAACAGTGAGGGGCATCGCACCACGCCTTCTATGGTGGCCTTTACAAAAGACGGCGAGCGTTTGGTGGGGCAACCTGCGAAACGACAGGCGATCACCAACCCAGAAAATACAATCTTTGCTGTGAAGCGATTGGTTGGACGTCGGTTTGATGATCCCCTAACGGAAAAAGATATTAAGCTTGTTCCGTATAAAATTGTGAAATCTTCAAATGGAGATGCGTGGGTGGAAGCGCAAGGCGAGACCTATAGCCCAAGCCAAGTGAGTGCGTTTATTTTGCAGAAAATGAAAGAAACAGCTGAGTCTTTCTTGGGAGAAACTGTGAGCCAAGCTGTGATTACCGTGCCGGCTTACTTTGATGATGCCCAACGCCAAGCCACAAAAGATGCCGGTAAAATTGCCGGGTTGGATGTGCTTCGGATTATCAATGAGCCAACAGCGGCTGCGTTGGCGTATGGTCTGGATAAAAAAGGAAATGGAACCATTGCCATTTATGATTTGGGCGGCGGAACGTTTGACGTGTCTGTTTTGGAAATCGGAGATGGTGTGTTTGAAGTGAAAGCAACCAACGGAGATACCTTCTTGGGGGGTGAAGATTTTGACCAACGCTTGATCGAGTACTTGGCCGATGAGTTCAAAAAAGACCAAGGCATTGATGTGCGCAAAGATCGGTTGGCCTTACAACGGTTGAAAGAAGCGGCTGAAAAAGCCAAGATCGAGCTTTCTACAGCGATGCAGACAGAAGTGAACTTGCCGTTCATTACAGCAGAGGCGTCTGGGCCAAAACACCTTCAAGTGAAAGTGACCCGCGCGAAGTTGGAAGCATTGGTGGCAGACTTGGTTGATCGGACGTTAGAGCCATGTAAAAAAGCACTGAAAGATGCGGGCATTTCTGCGGCAGACATTGATGAGGTGATTTTGGTTGGGGGACAAACCCGGATGCCGAAAATCTTTGAAACAGTGAAGTCTTTCTTTGGAAAAGAGCCGCATCGTGGGGTGAACCCGGATGAAGTGGTGG
>CAYGMA010000118.1:3377-3800 GCA_964351045.1 uncultured Holosporaceae bacterium
CGGTGATGTGAAAGATGTTCTTTTGTTGGATGTGACGCCGCTTTCTTTGGGAATTGAAACATTGGGCGGTGTGTTCACAAAATTGATTGAACGCAACACAACAATTCCAACTAAGAAAAGCCAAGTGTTCTCAACCGCAGAAGACAATCAAACAGCTGTGACCATTCGCGTGTTCCAAGGAGAGCGTGAAATGGCCGCGGATAACAAAATGCTGGGGCAGTTTAACTTGGAAGAAATTCCAGCAGCGCCTCGTGGTGTGCCTCAAATTGAGGTGGCGTTTGATATTGATGCCAATGGGATTGTGAATGTTTCTGCGAAAGATAAAGCCACAGGAAAAGAACAACAAATCCGCATTGAAGCCTCTGGTGGACTCAGTGAAGATGACATCGATAAAATGGTGAAAGATGCGGAAGCCAATGCCGA
>CAYGMA010000119.1:0-3758 GCA_964351045.1 uncultured Holosporaceae bacterium
GTTTATTTATAAGCTTTATCATGTTTCAACAGACTATTATGCAGAGAGCTGGTAGCCCATAAATATGGGGATGGAGTCAGTAAAATAGTTTTTTGCTTTCATCGAGTTCGCGGAAACAGGGCCCGCCGGTTGCGGATAAACCGCAGGTAAACAGTAAAGGGCAAGCGGCGCTTAAACCCTCACTTCTTGAATAGCCTCACCACTTTTGTTGACGCTTACAAATATTCTGTTAGAAAATTCTACTTATAGGAGAAATTGAAAATGTATAATTTTGTTAAAAAAAATGGGTGTACCGTGAACACTTTTTTTGTATACTAATTACTATAGGGATTGTTTAAATAGCTGTTCATTTATCCCGCATTCACTGTTCACGATCTCCGCACGACGCACCATTTCAGGTATACTGAAATATAACAACTAAGGAGAAAAATAAATGGAAGGTTTTGACGTAGAAAAAATGTTTATTTCTTCTAAAAAAGCAATTGAAAATTTTGCCAAAGAACACTCGGAAGAAAATTTTTTTGCATTTTCTATGGATGCTAATATGTTGTGCTTGAATTCCGAAGAAAAATTTCAGAAAACATTAAAGTATTATCAGGAAAAATATCCTGAATATAATGAGAATGAAGAAATTAACGAATTAAAATACAATACAGGAGATTGGGCCTATCAGGGTTTTTGCGACCTTGAAGATGGCTTTGATTACGAGCTTTATTCTGAGCATTATGATATCCCCTTTGAAAATAAAGATCTTGAAGAAGAGGAACTTGCAAAATTGTTTCAAAATACTCCTTATCACAGGGCTATGTCTCAGCTATTAGAAAAGCTAGTAGAATATGGAGTTTTTGATTCGCTCAAAAAAACAACTGATTTTAAAGTGTTTTTATCAGAACATAATTATTAAATCCCCAGAAAGTTGTAATAAATGGTCCATTTTTCTAGGACCATTTCTGATACCCTTTCATAAAATGATTAATGGACAATATGTCAAAGGCCAGCATTATCCACTTATAAGTTCCGAATTATAAAAGTTATTAGTCTAAAATGTATACAAAAAATCAATTTGGCAAAAGTTTAAAAGAAAAAATAAGAAGCAACACTGATCGAAAAGCTATAGGCGAGTGGTGCTATGCTACGTATTTTGAGAACATGCTTGAACTCGAAGATGGCTTAAGAGATGTTCTTTTGCACTTGAATACAATGGAGTTGGGGGAAGAGTTTTATTTTACATATGATGAATTAGATGAAATTGCAGATAATTTAATTGTTGGCAAGAGTATTAAAAAATAAATTTTTAACATGAACAAAAAACAAACGTTATTTGAAAAGCTAGATCTATTAATTGAGGAAAAAAAGAAGTTTCTGAAAGACATAGGTAATTATCCCTACTTGATTGATATATCGCCTGAACCAAATCAATGGACAGAGGAAGAGATTAATCGGTTAAAAAAAGAATACGCCTGGCTCCCCCCCTTTTATTTTGAGTTTATTGAACGCTATGATTCCTTAGGGTTAGCTTGGGCTGTGTTTTTTGGGTCAAAGAAAACAAATATCATCACAATTTGGAATGAGATTGAGTATTGGTCTGAAAATATGAGGGATCAGTATTTTCCTATTGCAAAAGATGCGGATGGGAGCATCTATGTTATAGATCGAGAAGGAAAAATTCTTTGGATGTACCAATATGATATGGAGTGGGAAAATCCAGAATATATAGCTGACTCTTTAGAACACTTCATTGAAGACTGCTTGATTGGAAAAAGATATGCCGAATTCAATAAGATTGAAAAAGATACTTTTTATCAATTTTTAGAAAAGCAGGGATGGACGCAGTAGGGTTCTTGAACAAGATCCAGGAGAGGCCTATACAAAGGCGGCTCTTTCTTCTGCTTCCAGTAACATTGGGAGAAGCTTAGCCAGATATCCTGCGCGGCCACGACTTGATCGCAGAGTCCAGTGATCAATGAGGCAGAATGCCTCTTTTTCTTTACAAGCCGTTTAGTTGAGCTTTGCCCTTTGTTTGACTACGCCCTGGGTCAAGCCCCAGGACGTAGAGAAGTGTGGAGGGGGGGGAGAGAGGGGGGCTAGTGAACAGAGAGAAGAGAGCAGGTAGTGCGGGTAAAGATTGACTTGTATTTTGTTTTTTCCTACCCTTTAAAGATCAATCAAGATTTAGGGGGGGGCTCATCTGTGCTTACATTATTCGGGCGAAAAAATTTAATAAAGAGGTGTCTGACCCTAGTGGTTTTTCTTATAACGGCTGTGCCCCTTGTTGCCGTAAGCGGGCCTAAATGTGAAAAGCCACCTGGGGGCTGGCAAAAAGAATGTAAGACTTGGAATAAAGAATTTAACTGCACTAACCGTAAGCATTGCTGGCCGGTTGAAAAAGAAAGTGATTGTGTGTTGAAGGTTAGCTGCCCTAAGAAGAAGTCTTCTGCATTTATAACTGAGTCTTTGGAGCAAGTGACACTAACATGGCCTAACAGGGATGAAACTCCAGTTGTGGAGATGGTTTGTCAAGTGCAAGCAAAAAATATCAAAGAATATTGGGTTGCTGCTTTAAACATCAGATGTTGTTCAAAACTGAAGAATTTGAAGGATGCAGAGTCTAACTGTGAATTTATCGACAGAAGGCGAGAGTATCGCATTCTGGACGATAAACCATGGCGCAAAATTAATTCTGACAACTGATATTTAGGAAATGCGATCTGTCGCTAGAGGAGCTCCCTCTAACGTTTTTATTTGAAATCAACTGATTTACTGCGTACGATTAATTTTTAATGGAGGTCTTGATACAATGCGATTTTTTCTATTTTTCTTTTTCTGTTTTTTTATTGTTCAGGGAAATGCTGAGAACGTATGTCCTGTTGGATTGCGCGTGTTTTTGCAAGACGGTGGAGCTGGCTCTGATGTAAAAACCTGCGGTTCCGCCTTTTTAGAAAAAGTACGGGCTCGCGCAGCCAATGCTGTGACCGATGAATTTGAGTTGCTACCGGATCGCCAAGAAAAAGATATTGTGATGGGAATTTTAGTCTTGGCCAAACGAGGTGTTTCTTTTGATCAGCCGATCGATGAGGTTGAGGAAAGTGTGCGCGCAGAAATTGAAAAGGTGACAAAAAAAACAAAGAAAAATAGTGATGCGTTTGTTCTGAAGCGGTTTTTTGAAGCGCTTGATCGATTGGGCTTTAAAAAAGGGTTTACTCTTTCAGGGCTTGCGGAAAGCGTTACTTTTAAAGAGCCGCGCCAAACGGTTAAGCGTGACGAGCCTGTTGTTAACTTTGGCGCTCTTAGAGCTGCTAAGTGCTTGAAGACGTTGGACTCTACGGTGATGAATATTTTATCTAATACAGAGTCAGCGGTTCAATGTGCGAAAAAAATGCGCCAACTTCTGAACTCTCCCAATAAAAGAAATCCGATTGTAAAGGCTTATGAAGCAAAGGCGAGCAAGCTTTCTAAGCAGGAGTTTTGGGTGGATGCGGGATTGGTGCCGCACAAACAGGAGAAAGAGCAAATGGGCAAGTGAAGCTTTCTTATAAAGGTGTGATGAAAGGTATATTTGACCATGTGGCAAAAGGACAGAAACTTTCTAACCTGCGTGTTGCACGGGTGCTGCAAGTTCAAGGCATTGATCTGAACACGCTGAATGACCAAGAAGCGCAAAAAGAACAGCTTAATGAGGAAATTCGCGGGTTTGATCGATCAACGTTAAGGAAGACGCCCACTAAGTCTTCTGCTCAAACACTTCAAGACGAGATTAA
>CAYGMA010000120.1:0-3064 GCA_964351045.1 uncultured Holosporaceae bacterium
ACCTTTTCCCTTTTTAACCTTTTCAATCAACGTTTGCATGACACTTATATAACCCACCCTTCGGAGCATTCCAACCCCTGTTTTCAAAAAAGTTTAAAAAAAGTGAAAGAAATTTCAAAACCCTAGGATTTCTGGGAAACATAAGAAACAGAAAAGTGCTCAATATTTCCCGAAAAAGCCTTGTTTCTCTTAACATAAAAAAAAGAGCCTCTAAAAAGACTCTTTCATCTCTTCATTTGCAAAGCTTAACTCAAGCTGCGTGCGCCACTTCAACTCCCCCCTTCATTAAGCTCTCTTTTCAAAGAGTCAATAAAATGGTCCGCACTCCAAGGCAATCCATTACAAGAATCTTGATAAGGCCTTAGGAGCCTTTCAAATTTTTTCTGGTCTTGAAGGTCAAGCGCCGAACGACATACACGCTCCATAGTTGAAACCAAATCAGGGTCAGGCAGGGTTTTCTTTATTAAAAAATGAACAAAAAAAGGTCTCATACAATTGCTATAAGAAACAATCGGTCCTTTTTTGCAATTAACTCGAGGAGGAGGAGACGCGTAAACTGTCTGAGTCCCCATCACACCCAAAAGCGAGCTAACCATAAAAAGAGTCTTGAGTTTCATCGTTTTCTCCCTTAGTTCTCTGCCCAGAATAGTATGAATTCTTCCCTTAAAACAACTCTTTTCTTATAAAACAAAAACCCATCTCCTCTTTATTTCTTCCACGCTTTCCCCTACACCTCCTCCAAAACACATAAAAAAACACTCAAACCCTCTTGCTCCTTCCCGTGGTTTGTGCAAGAATAACTCCTAGAATTTACGGAGGTTAAAGATGAAAGATCCAAAAACAACAGAAGATGCAAAAAAATACGCCCGCCTATTAAAGAATTTTTATGGCGAGCTCTACACATATATCCTAACCAACGCAGCCATCGTTTTCATTTGGTTTGCTTTTTTTGGAGACGGTCATTTCTGGCCCATTTGGATCATTCTGATTTGGGGCGCTTCTCTTGTTATTAAAGCCTCAAAACTTCATATTGTTGACCACGCGCTCTACGAAGAATGCGACAAATTAAGAGAGCGGTTCCTATTCATGAAAAAAGACTGGGAAAAACGCAAAGTTGATCAACTAGTGAAACGCGCAAAAGAAAAAGGCTTGTTTGATGAGGCGCCTAAAAAACCTGCAGCGGCAAAATCTGTTGCGAAAAAAGCACCTGTTAAAAAACCGGCTGTAAAGAAAGCGCCCGCTAAGAAACCTGCAGCTAAAAAGCCCGCTACGAAAAAAGCACCGGCTAAAAAGTAAAACGGCAAAAAACATCATAAACTTCTAAAATTAAAGAGGGCAGAGTTTGAAAATAGAAAGCTCTGCCCTCAGTTTATCAGCTCTAAAAAAACCTCAAGAAAACTCAGATAAAAATGAAATTATTCAATCACGTACAGATAAAAGTTAAAGACCTGAAAAAAAGCCGGGCCTTCTATGACTCACTACTTATAAGCACCCTAGGATACAACGTCGTATTAGACATAAAAGGCACCGTCACTGGTTATGGAACAAGTGTGTACGACATGTTTGAGATACGCCAAACAGATGAACAAAGCCTTTTATCTCAGTCTGTTCATCTGGCCTTTAATGCAGAAAGCAAGGAAAAGGTTGACTCTTTTTATAAGACAGCTCTTGCAAAGGGGGCAAAATGTAATGGAAAACCAGGGTTCAGACCAGAGTATGAGGAAGGTTATTATGCTGCTTTCGTTATAGATCCTGATGAACATAACATTGAAGCCGTTTATATCGACAAAAGCTAAATACAGCCCAAAATCACATGCGTTTTGGCACTTGTATACCAAGCAACTCTAAATAGTGCGTCAACAAGCGTAATGTCAATGAACAAAGCTGCAACCGATTTATTTTAAGAGCTCCGTCTTCCAAGCCAAGAACTGGACACTGCCCATAAAAACGGCTAAACGCTTGAGCCAATTGAAAAGCGGCTTCACACAAAATATTTGGTGCATAGTGCTCAAGCGCTTCAGCAACAACATCTGGAAACCGGATCAACTGAATCCCCAAATCTCGTTCATGCTCAGAAAGCATTTCCTCTTGAAATGATTCTTTTTGCCACGCCTCTCCTGCCTTTTCTAAAAGGCTTTTCAAACGCACAGCCGCATATTGCAAGTAAGGCCCAGTTTTCCCTTCAAAGCGCATAAATTTTGCCACATCAAACTGATAGTTTTGCTTAGGATCATGCTGTAAATCTGCAAACTTTAGAGCTCCTACCCCAATTTTGTGTGCAATGTCTTGAATTTCTGCGTCCGGCAACCCTTTTGCTTTTTCTTGAGCTTGAACCCGACCCAAAGCTTCTGTATCCAGCATATCCATCAAGTCACTCAGCTTCATCACCCCACCAGCACGTGTTTTAAAAGGTTTTCCATCAGGCCCATTCATGGTTCCAAAGCCCACAAAATGCGTCTCAAGACCCCATCCCATCAAAGCTGCTGCTCTAAAAACCTGTTCAAAATGCAATCGTTGACGCCCATCTACCACATAAATAGCTTCATGTGCTTTTATCTCTTGAACGCGTTCTTGGATTGTTGCCAAGTCTGTCGTGGCATATAAATAGCCCCCATCTGATTTTTGAAGAATCACAGGCGGCATTTCAGCTTTATCATCCTCTCGAGCAACCGGAACAATCATGGCGCCCTCACACCGCGTTGCAAGCCCCCTCTTCTCAAAAAGACCTACAAGCGGCGCTAAGGCCTGCTGATATCTGCTTTCTCCGTACCACAAATCAAAAGAAACACCCAGCCGCTCAAAAGAGCGCTTCATTGCGTCTACAGAGACATCCACAAAATGCTGCCAAAGCGCTAAGTATCCAGGTCGCCCTTGTTGCAGCTCCTGAGTTGCCTTTCGACACAACTCTGCAAGCGACTCATCTTCCTTTGTCCGAGCAGAGATTTCCGGATAGATCGCTTCTAATTCCTCAAGAGTCACAGGAGACTCTTTTGGATAAGGCCCTTGAAAATCTGCATCAAAATAAACCCAAGTTTGGGGTGCTGACTGCACAAATCCATCAGGT
>CAYGMA010000120.1:3074-3729 GCA_964351045.1 uncultured Holosporaceae bacterium
AAGGCCCACAAGCAACATACCCATTTGAGTGCCCCAATCTCCCAGATGGATATCACCCACCACATCATGGCCCGCAAATAGATATAACCGCTTTAAGGAGTCTCCAATGATACTTGACCGCAAATGCCCCACATGCATGGGTTTTGCTGCATTAGGCCCTCCATAATCAACCACGACTTTTTTAGAAGCTCCGTTAAGCTCGAACCCCATTTTCTCATGTGTTTTTTGGTCATTCAACCAGTGGAGCAAAAAATCATTCTTCAATTTAAAGTTAAGAAATCCAGGCCCTGCTGAAAAAACATCTACACTGTCTTTCAGCGGCCATGCGTCAATCAATGTGTTTGCAATAACTTGGGGTGCTTTTTTAAGCGTCTTTGCAAGAGTCATCGCGACATTTGTTTGATAATCCGATAAATCCGGGCGATCAGAGTTTTTTACCCCAACAAAAACATCCTGCACATCAAACGCTTGATGGAGTGCCTTCTTTAAGGCGTCACTCAAATAATTCTTCATATGACTCATAAACTTTAAAATTCCTTCCTAAAGCTGTTAAGAAACTTACCACACTCTTAAACTTTTTTTAAACACTCTTGCTCCTCCGTGCGCAAACATTTATAACTGAAAGACATAAAGAGTGAAGTAAAAAAAGCATGAC
>CAYGMA010000121.1:0-1607 GCA_964351045.1 uncultured Holosporaceae bacterium
CAAATTGATCGATGATTTTGTCGTGCGTCTTTTTTGAGGTGGTTGTTTCCAAGAGGGGTTCGTAGGCCTGCTGAGTAGACAAGCGTTCATCCCAAAAACAGACGGGAATGGAAAATTCTTGAGATAAATAAAACCCAAACTGTTTGGCAGATTGGGCTCTGGGGCCTTCAGTTCCATCCATATTGAGTGGTAAGCCGATGATGGCCATACCAAAAGGATGATCTTCTTGAAGGGTGTGCAGGGCTTTGAAGTCTTTTTTTAAGGTTGTGCGCTTTAAGGTTTTGAGAGGCGTTGAGAGTGTTAATGACGCAGGAGCAAGGGCGAGGCCAAGGGTTTTTGATCCAGGATCAATGCCTAAGAGCGGACGCGGGTCGGATTTTAATAATTTAATGGAAGATGTGAGATCTAGAATCATAGGAAATGACTGCCTCATATGATGGGTGGCGGGAGTGACGGGATTCGAACCCGCGACCTCTGGCGTGACAGGCCAGCGCTCTAACCAGCTGAGCTACACCCCCATAGGGTGGTTTATTACCATGGTTTAAGGCCGTGGTAAAGTAGTTTAGTGGTGGGCGGTAACGGATTTGAACCGCTGACCCTCTCGGTGTAAACGAGACGCTCTACCGCTGAGCTAACCGCCCAAAAACTATAGGTTCGTATAACAATTAACCAGCAATCGATCAAGGGAAAAAGAGAAATTTGACTGATTTTTTTTAAAACAAAGAAAAAAAGAAGAG
Source organism: uncultured Holosporaceae bacterium (assembly GCA_964351045.1). Classification (GTDB taxonomy): domain Bacteria; phylum Pseudomonadota; class Alphaproteobacteria; order UBA7879; family UBA7879; genus UBA7879. The sequence goes on from CAYGMA010000121.1 coordinate 738, forward strand.
GAATAAGAGGGAGTGGGAAAGAAAAAAAGGGCTCAAACAGAGCCCCCCTCTTTTTGATACTGTTGTTCTTAAAACTTAAGCAACAGAATCTTTCAAAGCTTTTCCTGGTTTGAACTTAGGAACTTTACATGCTTTAATTTTGATTTTTTCTCCAGTGCGTGGATTACGACCTTCTGTCGCTTTACGCTGTGTTACAGCAAATGTTCCAAATCCAACAAGACGAATCTCGTCTCCTGATTTAAGAGCTTTTGTAACAACGGAAACAAATGCGTCAACGGCTTTTGCACCATCTGTTTTGCTAAGGCCTGCAGATTCTGCTACGGCTGCGATAAGTTCATTTTTGTTCATGCTTTCCTCTTTTTAAGTTGTTTAAACATGTTGTCATCTTAAGAGCGATAAATGCTGGGTGTCAATACATGATTTTATGAAAAACAGCAGAAAATAAGCTTCTTAACCCTTTTTAAAGATTTGAGAAAAGAAAAAGTGAGAAAGAGGGGGCTCGTTTTATGAGATTTAAGAAATATTTTAAAATAACGGTTGAAATTTAGTATGTATTTTATATAAGAGGTCGGAAAATTAAGAAAGAAGATTTATGAAATTTATTTATGCTTTATTTGCGGTGGTATTTTTTTGTGAAAAAGCCAGAGCTGTTGACATTGAATATGAAGGGGAAGTGTATACTGAAACGCCATGTCCTTTTATGATGCATAAAAATGTTTATTTGCAGAGAGTGCCTGGGCAGCCAGATCAAGATGTTTATGAAAACCCGTCGTTTTCTCCTAAAGGTAACCAGGTGGTTGTGACTTATGATGGTCAGGATCAGAAATTAACGCTATCTTCAGTTTTAAGAAACTCTTGTGATTTTAGGTG
>CAYGMA010000121.1:1617-3710 GCA_964351045.1 uncultured Holosporaceae bacterium
TAAATGTGAGGAGCTCTTTATGGATTCTTTTTTTCGAGATGGGCTAAAATCTAGGAAATTGACATATGTTTACTCCGATAGAACAAACGTAACAGATGTGTCTGGAAAAATTAAGATTTCTCAGCGTCCTGGAGATATAGAAGAATGGCATTCTCATAAGCCGTATACCCTTTCTAATATTAAGCTTTATGAGGCGTGTGGTGTTAAGTTTACCGCACCTGGTATTACTATTCCTCAAACCTTTTTTCGGTTAAAGAAGACGCTTGAGATTATTTGTCCGTCTTTTATAGAAAGTTTTGTGCGGAAAATTGTTATTACACCTGAAACGTTTACGTATACAGATAAGAGGGAGGGTCAAGATCCAGACGTTGTGCATACATCCAGAACTTTTTTGGTAAAAGGGCATGTGGACTTTGAAAAAAATAAAGTTTCTTTAGAAGTGTATAACGCGACGTTAGAAATTTTCACACAAGATCTTACATATCCTCGAGTGAGTCCGAAGGAAGAAAAAGCTGTGGAGAGTGGAGGATTTGATGTGACGCCTTTAATGGGCATGCCTTCTTCTTCAAAAGCTGAGCCCCCCAAGGATTCTGGTGTGATTTCAAATCATGGCTCTTCGTCTTCTTTGAAGGCTATTCCTGAAGATCTTAGGGAAGGTCAAGTGCATGGTGCGAAAGCGACGAGATCTTCTGTTGAGGTGGTGGCTAGGGGGCAGCAAACAACGACGACAGCGGTTCAGCCTGTTGCAATAGGTCCAGGACAGAGTAACACAGGACAATTGACAAGGGCTGCTCCTGTTCTAGCTGTGAGACCTATAAATCCAGGGCTGCAGGGATGGGGGATTTTGACAACGCCGCCGGTTGCTCCAAATACAGGAGGGAATGCTTTTTTCCCGGGCGGGAATAATCAGTAGTGAGCTGGCATAAGAATTGAGTTTCGCGCTTTTGAGGGATGGACTCCGCGATCAGATCAAGTCGCGGAGCGTAGAGGAAAGTTACTCAGGAGCGAGAGAAAGAGAAGACGCTTTAAAGGTGATCTAGAGGTGCGTTTTTTGTAGAGATGTGCTATTGTTTCCCCATGACACAGTCAATTGATATTTACCCCTCTTTATTAAGTGCTGACTTTGCCCATATGGCAGAGGCTGTTAAGCACTGGGATGCTTTGGATATTCAAGGGTTTCATTTGGATGTGATGGATGGTCACTTTGTGCCCAATTTGACCTTTGGTGCAGGGTTGATTGCGGCGCTCAGGCCGTATACGCAAAAAACATTTGATGTTCATTTAATGATTGAGGATCCGCTTCTTTTTTTAGAGCCATTTGTTCAAGCGGGTGCGGATCGACTGAGTTTTCATGTGGAATTACCTGGGGATCCGCTGCGGATCCTTAAGTCTATAAAGGAAAAAGGCTGTCAGGCTGGATTGGCGATTAACCCAAAAACACCCGCAAGGGCCTTGTTTCCTTATTTGCATCAGGTGGACTTTGTGTTGCTTATGACGGTTGAGCCAGGTTTTGCAGGGGGCTCTTTTGTGCCAGAGGCGTTGGAGAAAATTCCTGATCTTCTTTCTCGGCGGGCTGATTTGAAAGTGTGTGTGGATGGAGCGATGGGGCCGGAGACTGTTGGATTGGCGGCTTCTAAAGGTGCCCGGCAGATTGTGTCGGGGTCAAAATTGTTTGTGGGTGGGGCAGGTGCTTATCAAAAGAATTTAGCTGCCCTTAGAAACAGTCTGTCCTTTTAGGTGATTTTTTTCAACGAAGACTCTTGACAAAAGGCGCGGCGCGGTGCTAAGAGAGAAGCACCCTATGTGTGGGGGTGTAGCTCAGATGGGAGAGCGCCTGCTTTGCACGCAGGAGGTCATCGGTTCGATCCCGTTCACCTCCACCACCCTTAGGGGGTTTTCAACAAAATTTATTTATTATTTTACAGCTGATTGGCGTGATTAAGCTTTCTTTTTTTATTTTGATGTTTTTTGTTTCGTTGCATGCTTCCTTAAAAGACCCTGTTATGAACGGCTTGGGTACAGAAGATGCTAAATCATCATATCACTTCTTTAAGCAACAAGAAGAAGGCTCCTCTTCTTATTTTCTTGATATG